>JAFRMM010000101.1 GCA_017430675.1 Prevotella sp. | reverse complement strand
CGAGGAGAAGCAGGAGTTGAAGAAGTACCAGCGGCTGGCTGATGCCTTCACTCCACTTGCCAAGGGTATGAACTCAGAGTATGCCAACCAGAACGCCTACGATGCCATCTCAATCCACGGTGGTTCAGGCTTCATCATGGAGTACAAGAGCCAGCGTCTGTTCCGCGATGCTCGTATCTTCTCTATCTACGAGGGTACCACGCAGTTGCAGGTGGTGGCAGCCATCCGCTACATCACCAACGGCACGATGCTGAACAACATCAAGGAGATGGCCAGTTCAGTAAGTTGCTGTGCCACAGCAACAGACTTAACGGCTCTCAAGGCTCGCGTGGAGAAACTCATCCCCGTCTATGAGGAGGCGCTCGCCAACGTGAAGGCTCTGGAGAATCAGGATGCACAGGACTTCCTGGCCCGTCGTCTCTACGATATGACAGCCGAGTTGGTGATGTCTCTGCTCATCATCCGCGATGCTGCCAAGGCTCCTGAACTCTTCGCCAAGAGTGCCCAGGTCTATGTCCGCATGACGGAGGAGGACGTCTTTGGTAAGTCTGCCTATATCAAGGCCTTCCAGGTCGCTGACCTCGAGAACTTCAAGGCTGCTGACCCCGAGGCTGCAGAGGCATAAACTGAATACATTTCAAAAAGTAATCCGATGGGCAACACTCATCGGATTTTTGTTTGTCCAAAAAACTCTTTTCTAAAAAAAAATCAGGGGGACTGGTCTTTAATCTCCTCAAAAACAGCCACGGTCACAGTTTTAACCGCCCTTTTGATTTATTTGATTAAAACGTCCATAAAAATATCCCGAAAAAGTTGGTGGATTCGGAAAAAGTGCGTATCTTCGCATCAAAAACAGAGAAGATGGCCGCACACAACGAATTAGGGAAGTGGGGTGAGGGCCTGGCTGCGGAGTATCTGCAACGCAAGGGCTACACGATTATTGAGCGCGACTGGAAGTCGGGGCGAAGGGATATTGACATCATCGCATTGGATGACGACGTGGTGGTGTTCGTGGAAGTGAAGACTCGTCGGAACCGACTCTTCGGAGAGCCTGAGGAGGCCATCGATTACAGGAAGCAGCAGAGTCTAATCCAAGCCATCAACCACTACGTCAAATTCAGGCACATCCGTCAGGAGGTCCGCTTCGACATCGTCTCCGTCGTGGGAACCATCGGCACGGAGCCTGACATCCAACATATCCAGGACGTCGCGTTGCTATAAGGGCAACGACTCCAAAAGGATTTCTATCAGACGGGGCACGGCATACTGGTCGAGTTCCGTCTCTTTAATCCAGATATAGTCGGGGGGAAGCGCAGGACGGATATTAACTTCCCAGAGGTAGAAATCCGCGAAGAGGATACGGTGGGTGAGGACATGCTTCACTTGCTTCGCAATTAATTGACAATTGACAATTGACAATGGACAATTCAAAGAGCGCGAAACCAATTGTTCAAGAGGCTGAGCCAGACAATCATTATCCATTGTCCATTGTCCATTATCCATTAAATAAGGTTCCCACAGTCCTTGCCATATATCGCCGGGACCACGACGGTGGATGGCCGTCTCACCCTGGCAGCGCACATAAATATAAATAAGGTGTCGTTCCTTCACTTTGAGTGTCTTCTGTTTCACAGGCAACTCACCCACCCTCCCTTCACGGAAAGCAGAGCAGGTCTCCATCAACGGACAGTCGTTGCAACGGGGTGACTGTGGCGTACACTGGATGGCCCCGAAGTCCATGATGGCCTGGTTATACACAGAGGTGAGGGGTGAGGGGTGAGAGGTGAAAGAATACTCTGAGGGCGAGATTGGGAGAAGGCTCTGGGCGAGAGCGACAAAGGTCTTTTTACCCTCCGTGGTGTTGATGGGGGTGTCGATGCCGAAATAGCGGGCAAGAACGCGATAGACATTCCCATCAACGACAGCCGCAGATAGGCCGAAGGCGATACTTCCGATGGCGGCAGCGGTATAGTCGCCCACACCTTTCAGGCTTTTGATCTCTTCAAGGGTGTTTGGGAAATGGCCAAGGGCCATAATCTGTTTCGCAGCAAAATGGAGATTGCGTGCACGGCTGTAATATCCCAGTCCCTGCCACTCCCTGAGCACCTCATCCTCCGTGGCGGCAGCGAGGTCTTCCACCGTTGGCCAGCGTCGCATAAAGCGATCCCAATAGTCCCAGCCCTGCTTCACCTGTGTCTGCTGGAGAATAATCTCCGAGAGCCAGATGGCATAGGGGTCGTGCGTCTGCCGCCAGGGCAGGTCACGGCCGTTCTGGCGGAACCAGTCCAGAAGAGTCAGCGCAAAATCAGTTTTCAATGTTCAGTCTTCAATGTTCAGTGACTACTGTTCCGGGAACTGCTGATAGATACGGAGGTCGTAGTCAGAAGCCTTCGCAAAGATATACTCCATGATGTCGCTGGTGTCGTGCTCATAGTCGAGGGCGTTCTGTGCCTTCAGCCAGAACATGAACTCCACACAGCAGCCAGCCTGGGCTGCCTCTGCCTGACGCACGAGGACGGGTTTTTCTGCCACCACCTTTGGATTCTTTCTGAGCCATTCCTCGATATGCTCACGGAACTTCGTGATGTTCGCCACCCCGTCGCCGTCCATCTTCAGTGAACGGAAGTCGAAATACACCTGCCGCACCTGTTTTCTACCTTCGTTCTCGATCATCCCCTGCCAGTTCTGGAAAGAGCCATCGACGAGTGTCTGCGGCGAAACGGTAATAATCGTATTGTCGAAGTTGCGCACCTTCACCGTGGTTAGCGTAATCTCTTCCACCTTACCGTTGGCCCCTGCTCCTGGCACCGTGATCCAGTCACCGATATGCAGCATCTTGTTGGATGTCAGACGGATGCCTGCCACCAGTCCCTTAATGGTATCCTGGAAGGCGAGCATCAGGATGGCAGATACAGCACCAAGTCCTGCGAGGAGCGTAGAGGGATCCTTGTTGACGATGATGGAGATTACCACGATGGCGGCAATGAAAATCACGAGGATCTTCAGCACGCCACAGATACTGTAGAGATACTGCTGACGCGAGGAACGGGCATCCTGTCCCAACTCCTTGAACGAGTCGATGAACACGATGAAGGTTCTGGACATCATAATGGTGAAGTAGATGGCCGTCAGACGACTTACAATCATCTCCACCTTCGGATACTCGAAGAACACCAGAGGCAACAGGATCCAAATGACAATGGCAGGGATGATATGACAGGCAGATATCAGTACCTTCTCATTGAAGAGCACATCGTCCCACTTTGCCTCCGTCTTACTTGTAATCTTCAGGAGCACTGGCACTACAAACCTGCGACACAGCCATCCTGCCAACCACGCCAGCAGGAAGGCGGCCACCACCAGTATCGCATAGCGCACCATCGGCACATAGTCACCTGTCAGTCCCGTCAGACTGATCATCCTTTCCAAATAAATCTTAATTGCTTCCATATCTGTTAGGGTCACTCATGATTTCACACACCTGATCCTGAAAGTTACGCCCCTCGGCGATCTTCAGCACGCCCTGATTCATGATGCTGAATGTCAGGATATGTCCATTCGACGAGGTGCAATAACCTGCTAAGGTAGTCACACCCGTCACTGTACCAGTCTTGGCCCTCACCCTACCGTTGGCCGCCGACTTCACCATACGTTTCTTCAGCGTACCATCTTGTCCTGCCACGGGCAGCGTGGGGAAGAGTTCCATATAGATGCCCTTCTGACGATAGGCGTAGATCAACAACTTCACCATCAGTTCAGGTGTCACGTAGTTATAGAGTGAGAGACCACTGCCGTCGGCAATCCTGTATTGGATATCCCTGACACCAGCCTTGCCAAGCACTTCCTTGACGGCCTGACGGCCGTGGGCCGTCTTAACAGGGCGTGAACCCACCGTCGTAGCAGTCTGATAGAACACCGACTCCGCATAGAGGTTGTCGCTGTCCTTCATCATCGGCAGGAGAATCTGCCTGAGCGAGTGACTGCGCGTACAGATCGTCAGCGACTCCTTGGGGATGGTACCAGTCGTTATCGGCGCATCGACCTCTACGCCCGCTGCTCTGAGCATCTCCACAAAACGGTTCATGAACTCATCTTTCCTTGAGATGAGCAGGGGTGTCAGTGGCGGGTTATCGTCGTCCCAGCACCAGCCCTCGCCTAACAGCGGTTCTTCCTTGAACGAGATGACAGCGACGAGACGGCCTCGAATGGTCTTCACCCCCAGTCCGAGGACACTCTCCACAAAGGCGTTCATGTCAATGGTCTCAAACATCGGATCCATACCGCCCACACAATACAGGTCGCCTGTCAGCACACTGTCAGCAACCGTTCCCGTATAGCGGAGCGAGGTGCGGAACTGATAATCCGCCCCCAGACGATCCAGGGCCGTGACGGCTGTCAGCAGTTTCATCGTCGAGGCAGGTCTGAGCGTCTGTTTCTCCCCATGCCTGTAGAGGATGGAGTCAGCCGTCAGGTCATACACCAGCAGACCTAACTGGGAGCGCTCAAAGAGCGGGTCCTGCATCAGTGTGTCAAGCCGGGTCTGCAAGTTCTGCGGCCAAGGCAGACTTACCTCTGCCGTATCCATCAGCACACTCTCGGTCTGCGCCTGCAAACCAAGCAAAGAACAACCCGCAAAAATAAACGCTAATATCTGTTTTTTCACTTCTATCTTTTTACTTTTTTACCTTTTCTTAATTCCTACGGTACGTCGATACCAACTTCTGGATAGCCTTGTCCAGCGACTCCGAGGGTTCTATGATATTATACTTGTCCCAGTAATCCGGATCCATGAAATACTCCACCTTATCATAATAATTATCGCGCGAGTCGAACGAGTTCCTGCTGGCAATGGGTACCACGTCGTCCGAAGAACTGTCAGTGACCACCATCTCACAGGTAGCCGTAAACGAGGTGGCGAAAAGTCGTTTCTTCCAGTCGCAGTTGAAGCGGAAATAATTGCGCAGATAACTGATGCGCGTCACCCCGTCCTCATAGCGGTAATCGATGACACTCGACAGTTCTTTGGGTCTGAACCTTACGCCGAGGGGCTTCTTCACGAGCATGGTCTGCGTAGCCTTGGCCCTGTCGCTCATGTCGAGATCCAGTTCGATACGGGTGAAGGCGAGACGATCCATGTCGATATAGAGTTTGCCATGATAGAGGGCATAGGGCTGTGTCGTCTGGGGCTCCATCTTCACCACGTACTGCGGACGGTCGTTGATATACTCTGGTACGGCCATCGTGAACTGATAGAAGTCGAGTTCATCCTTGTTCAAGAGGAAATCACGGTTTTTTACGATATCCATGATCAGTGCCTGCACAGGACCGCCCATCACCTTCACACCCAGCGTATCACCCTGCTTCTGGCTCAACAGACGGCGACCTTTCACGATAGCCACCCTATCACGCCCCGTACCTCGGGTGTAAGGAGTCTTGTACAGATTCTCCACACCCTCGGCCACGTAGATATAGTGCTTGCGCTTCATGGCCGTCTCGCGATAGAAGCCCTTCAGCAACTCGGGCACCCGGCTGTAGTTGTCAGGAATCTTGCTAATGGCAATATCCACCAACTCGCGAGGATCCTCGTTCAATACGAATATCTCACGCAACTGGATGGTCGTCGGCTGCAGTCTCACCTTCAGCCCCTCTGTCTGTCCCTGTGTCATACTCACCTGACGGGTCTTGTAACCCAGATGGGAGATCCTGACGCGCTCAGGCATCGACTCAAGTTTCAGCGTGAATGCACCATCCTCATTCGTCACTACGGAAATCTTGCCAGAGGAGACACTCACCTGACTTATCGGTGCACCTGTTTTGTCATCGACAACCACACCACTAACCACCACCTGCTGTGCCAGCATAGCAAGTGGAGCCATCATTAGAACTATCAGCCACAGTCTTTTCATATTCGTTTTGGTCTTGGTTTCGGCGCAAAGATACAAAAAAATAGTTCATGATGCAAATATTATCCAAAAAAAAGATTACCTTTGCACCAATTAACAGAAACAAATCAGGATTATGGTTTACAAATATGACTTTCTCGTCATTGGTGCAGGCGTGGCAGGCATGAGTTACGCCCTCAAAGTGTCACGCGCCAACAAAGGCCGCGTGTGTATGATCTGCAAGACCTCACTCGACGAGGCCAACACCTCCTTTGCGCAGGGTGGCGTGGCCTCAGTGACCAATCTGGAACTCGACAATTTCGACAAGCACATCGAGGACACGATGATCGCTGGTGACTACATCTCCGACCGTGCTGCCGTGGAACAGGTAGTGCGCAAGGCCCCTGAGCAGATTAAAGAACTAGTTGGCTGGGGCGTGAACTTCGACAAGAAAAACGATGGAACGTTCGACCTGCACCGCGAGGGCGGACATTCCGAGTTCCGCATCCTCCACCATGCCGACGACACGGGTGCCGAGATCCAGCGCGGACTGATGGAGGCCGTGCGCCATGATACGAACATCGAGATTAAGGAGAACCACTTTGCCGTAGAAATCATCACCCAGCATCACCTCGGTGCGAAAGTGACACGCCGTTCGCCCTATATCAACTGCTACGGTGCATACGTGCTGAATCCCGATACGCAGAAGGTCGATACCTATCTAAGTAAGGTAACGGTGATGTGTACGGGCGGCTGCGGAGCCGTATATCTGACCACCTCGAACCCTGTCATCGCCACTGGCGACGGCATCGCCATGGTCTATCGTGCCAAGGGAACGGTGGCCGACATGGAGTTCGTACAGTTTCACCCCACGGTACTCCATAATCCCAACGAGACCCATCCCGCCTACCTCATCACAGAGGCCATGCGCGGCTATGGCGGTATCCTGAGACTGCCCAACGGCAAAACTTTCATGGAGAAATACGATGATCGTCTGTCGTTGGCTCCGCGTGACATTGTGGCTCGTGCTATCGACAAGGAGATGAAGATCCACGGTATCGACCACGTCTGTCTCGACGTCACCCATAAGGATCCTGCCGAGACGCGCCACCACTTCCCCAATATCTACCAAAAGTGTCTCAGCATCGGCATCGACATCACCACGGACTATATCCCTGTCAGACCTGCGGCCCACTATATGTGCGGCGGTATCAAGGTCGATCTCAACGGTCAGACCAGCATCGAACGGCTCTACGCCCTTGGCGAATGTTCCTGTACGGGACTGCATGGCGGCAACCGCCTGGCCTCCAACTCACTCATAGAAGCCGTCGTCTATGCCGATGCCGCTGCCAAGAACTCGTTGGAGCATATTGAATACTACGACTACAACGATAAGGTGCCCGAGTGGAACGACGAGGGTACGATGACCAACGAGGAGAAGGTACTCATCACACAGAGCGTACATGAGGTGAACCAGATCATGTCCAACTACGTGGGCATCGTCCGCAGTGACCTGCGTCTGCACCGTGCCTGGGACCGTCTCGACATGCTCTATGAGGAGACAGAGCGTCTCTTCAAACGTGTCAAGGCCTCGAAGGATATCTGTGAACTGCGCAACATGATTAACGTTGGCTACCTCATCACCCGCTGGGCCCTAGAGCGCAAGGAATGCCGCGGTCTTCACTTCACCACCGACTATCCCGTCCACGCCTACGACAAATAAACATTCACCTATATACATTGGATGGCATCCTGACATTGCTCCATGAGCCAGCGAGGCGTGGAGGTGGCACCACAGATGCCCACGGTCTGGATGCCGTTGAGCCACGCGGGTTGGATCTCCTGAGGATCCTCAATGAGATGGCTGTTGGGATTCACACGCAGACACTCGTTGAAGAGCACCTTGCCATTCGAACTCTTTCGCCCACAGACGAAGAGAATCAGGTCGTGCTTCGTGGCAAACTGGGAGATATTAGGCATGCGGTTTGCAACAGAGCGACAGATGGTGTCGAAACTCTTGAAGTTGGCACCTGGGGCTATGTGCGTCTGGATATAGTCGATGATACGGTGGAACTCGTCGAGTGACTTCGTAGTCTGCGAGTAAAGATAGATATCACGGGTGAAATCCAGTTTTTTTACCTCATCAAAACTCTCTATGACGATGGCATTCGACTGGGTCTGACCGACAAGGCCAAGCACCTCGGCATGACCCTTTTTCCCAAAGATTACGATCTGCCCCTCGCTCGTCTCATACTGTTTCTTGATGCGCTTCTGTAGTTGGAGTACCACAGGACACGTGGCATCGATAATCTCAATGTTATTACGACGGGCCAACTCATAGGTCTCAGGAGGTTCACCGTGAGCACGTAGCAGCACTTTCACATCGTGGAGTTTGCGTAGGTCATCATGGTTAATGGTGACAAGTCCCATCTGACGGAGGCGCTCGCACTCCATGCCGTTGTGCACGATATCGCCGAGGCAGTAGAGCGTCTTGCCCTGCGCCAGTTCTTCCTCGGCCTTTCTGATGGCAGTGGTCACTCCGAAGCAGAAGCCGCTACCCTCATCGATTTCTATCTGGATCATATTTATTATTATCTAGGATTGCCTAGGGTGTCCTAGGATTGCCTAGGATTACCTAGGATTTTGAAATACTCATCGAGCAGATCCTGGGCAGCAACGAAACTGGTCTTATGACCAGCCAGGACAGTCTGCTCTGCGGGCTTCAACTGGGAACGGATGGCTGGATTATTGTAGAAGTTCAGACGCAAGTGCTCGTTGATGCTCTCATACATCCAATATTTCGACTGCTCATTGCGGCGGTACTCAAAATAACCGTTGGCCTTGACAAAGTCGATGTACTCGTATATCATATCCCATATCTCTTTCACGCCTGTGCCATAGAAGCCACTGTAACAGAGCACCTTAGGACTCCACCCGCTCTCAGGCATGGGGAAGAAATGGAGGGCGTTGCGGAAGTTGGTGGCCGCCATGTGACAGCGATCGACATTATCACCGTCGCACTTGTTGATGACGATGCCGTCGGAGATCTCCATGATGCCACGCTTGATACCCTGCAGTTCGTCGCCTGTCCCAGCCACCTGGATGAGCAGGAAGAAATCGACCATGGAGTGACAAGCCGTCTCACTCTGTCCCACACCTACGGTCTCGACAAAGATCTTATCGAAGCCCGCAGCCTCACAGAGAATGATGGTCTCACGAGTCTTTCGCGCCACACCACCCAAAGAGCCTGCAGAGGGACTAGGTCGGATGAATGAGTCAGGGTGGAGCGCCAGTTTCTCCATACGTGTCTTATCGCCCAGGATACTGCCTTTTGTACGTTCAGAAGAAGGATCAATGGCCAGGACAGCCAATCGTCCACCTTTTTCCTTGAGGACATGGATACCAAACTCATCGATGGAAGTGGATTTACCTGCGCCTGGAACACCGCTGATACCAACACGCACGGAGTTACCACTATAGGGCAGACACTTGTTGATAACTTCTTGTGCCTTGGCCTGATGGTCAGGATTGACACTCTCGATAAGGGTAACCGCCTGAGAGAGAATGGTGACATCTCCCTTAAGGATACCCTCCACCATCTCTGAGGCTGTGAGTTCACGACGACGGAAACGATTACGCTGCAGATAAGGATTGATAATGGCTGGCTGTTCCACACCACTATTGACCTGTAGGCCTGCATATTCCGAACTGTTCTCTGGATGATCCATTATTTTACTTTTTAATAGTTATTACGACCTTGGCATGATCGGGATCGTTGGTGATCATAAGGATACGGGGACGAGTACGCAGTTTGCTGAGTTCATCGGCAAAGCCTGTCACTTTTAGCACTGTACTCTGCCCCGGGGCAATTTCGCGCTTTCCCAACGTCACCTTCAGACCATTGGTGAACATCTGCAGGGAGGATATTGTCAGAGGCGATTTACCCGTATTCATCAGTTCTATGTTCTCCGTCTTCTTCGTCTTGCCTCCAAAAGAGGTGAAGTCGATGTCCATAGCAGACATCTGTAACTGGGGAGCCAATTCCTTGTTCAGAGCATCGTAATCCTTCAGATCAGGCAGCAGGATGGCAGACACCCCCATCTCATTGTTGGCACTGACTTTCTCGCCCAACTGCTTGGCAATATAGACGGAAGTCTGCGTCAGGCCATAGTCGCGCAGTTTCTCGGAATTAAGCATCACGGTGATAGTGCCAGGACGACCTGGTGCCAGCGTCTCCGGGGTGACGATGGCAGAGAGATATGGCGGCATGTGCATCACGTTGGGCGTCATCTTTGTCGTACCATTGTTGAAGATATGAATCTCCTCCACAGGTGTATCACCCTTATTGACGTCGTCATACTCCAGGTCTGCCTTATCCAGCAATAGGTCTCCCATCGACACGGGATAGTCGCCAGTATAGTCCAACACCTCAGCCAGTACGACACCTGTCATCGTCAGATAGACAGGTGTTTTGGAGCCATTGCTTCTGACAGCCGCCATCTTATGGAAATGTCCCAGTTGGCGGGCATCATATGTCATCTTAATGGTGAACTTATCCCCCACCCCCACTTCCTTGGGGAACTCCACGGCCGTACAGCCGCAATCAGGCTTAACACTCTCAATGACAAGTTTCCTGAGACCTTTGTTACGCAGTTCAAAGGTAGCCGTGACGGGCTGCTGGAAACCTGTCCGCCCACAATTGACCGTGGTGTTCTCAACAGTCAGTTTCTGGGCGCTGATCATTGAAGACTGAAGATTGAAGATTGAGGATTGTAGGCAGAATGCCAGCAATCCGAATCTCAATCCGTCTTCAAGCCATTTAGTCTTCATCATTCTCTCTATTCTCATCTTTATTACTCCTCATTTTTCAATCTTCAATGTCTCCGACTTCGTGACGGCATGGAACTCAGGAGCGTATGCGCACTGCACGGTACAGGTACCCGTCTCGTAGGTTCCCACACGATCAATGAAGTACTGGTTCTCAATAATATGCTCACCTTTCGACATCATGTCGATATAATAATTGGTGGTATTGTCCTTCGGCGTACAGTAATAGCCATAGCGGTAGCCGCTCAACTGACGGACGGGCTCCATACAGGCAGCACGCTTGTCGATGACCTGCACAAAGTCGTAGTCGCGGTCAGTAATAATGGTGATACGCACAGTGACGCGATCGCCCACCTTCAGGGCCGTTGGCTCCTTGCCGTCGGCAGACAACAGTTCGCGCTTGACAATGATGCCGCTGCCATTGTCAGCAATGTTGCTCGTCCTCTGGGTAAACTGCACATAGACAGCGCCCCAGGAAGTGCCATCAGACGTTTTCTCAACGGTGAAGGTCTTACTGTCGGATGGTACAGAGGTCTTCACATAGCCGATGGCAGCAGTGGCCTGAGGTATCTCAAGCACCTCTCCGTCAATCTTGAGGACGGCATTCTCTGACGTGCTCAATGACTCATTTTTGCCCAGCAGGAAGGCATAGACGGCATTCACGCTGTTGATGGGCGTATCCCAGACCTGAGTACGCTTCTCCTGGAGGAGCCAGCGCTGCATCTCCATGATGGTCTGACGGTCATCGGGTGTGATGCGCTGCATGGCCTCGATTGCCACCGTCTGCGTCGGAATCTTATAGTCGTACCAGGAGTAGGTGGCACGCGGCGTGTCGTAATAGCGTCCCATGTCCTCACGATAGACCGTGTATTCCTTCAGCGACTGCACATACTCGGCAGCGCGCTTGGGATCGGTCTTGGTCAGGATCACTGCTGTCAGTGCCTTCTCATACATCGACTGGTTCTTGATCTCCTTCTTCAGAAGAGGAAGCAGGTAATTGTTGGCCTCAACCACCTTGTTGGGCAATTCACGGCCGTCGATGGTGACGAGATAGAGCCACTGGAGGGACTTGAAACTGGGGAATGAGGGCTTATGGCCTTTCTTCGCCCATTTCTTCATCTCCTTCACCTCCTCAACAATCTCATCGCCCATGAAGTCAAAGGCGTTGGAGAGCATCTTCGCCGTCTCCTCCTGTGTACCAGCCATGTCATTGAGGCGTACAAGCATCTCACTGATAGCCACCGTCATGTAGAACGAGCCTGGCATGTCAGGCCACCACGACCATGAGCCGTCGCCACGCTGCAGTTTCTTCAGTTTGCCTACGACGGAACCTATCCTGTCTTGCATCAGATTATCGTCGAAGAAATCGGCCATGCGCTGTTTCTGTTCCGTCTCGTTGTCGGCATCCATCACCCAAGGTGTCTCACTGAGCACGATCTCCTTCAGTTCCTGATTCTTTTCCAAGGCACTCATCAGCGTTGTCTCACTGCCCGTTTCCCTCTTCCACAGGTCGAAGGTGACCTTTGCCTGGGGATATTGGCTGATGATATGCTTGCCCAGACTATTGGCGTAGAACGAGGCAGCCAGGGAGATGGCATTGTCTTCGGCGGGTGAGCCTAAGGCGGGTAATGCCTGAACCATCAGCCACACGGGGTTGTTGGTGTATTCGACGGTCATCGACGGCTGACGACTGTCGGCAGGGATCAGCGCTGTCAGATCGACGGTCTCCATACCCGCATGATGCTGAGTGATGGGAACAGTGACAATGACACGTTCCGTGGAGGGCAGGATGGGCAGATAGTGCTGTTCGCCGTCAGAGAAATCCTGGCCGCTGACGATCATCTGGCAGATGAGCAGGGGATAGTCGGCGATGCCTGATGCCTGTGGAGCGACATCGAAGGCAACAGTCGTCGTACCACCTGCAGACAGCATGACATCCTGCGAATGCTCATAGACAACGGCCTGTGTCTCGGGGTTGATGAGTTTCAGGATAGCCTTGCCACCGAGATCCTTCTCGCCAGTGTTGAAGATACGGGCGGCAATGGTGCCTTGGTCATCGGCACGCAGGAAGCGCGGCACGTTGGGCTGGATCATCACATCTTTCTGGGTCACGGCCTCGCCCTCAATCATACCATAGTACATATCCCGCGTATGAGCCAGGCCCATAAAACGCCAGGTAGTGAGACTCTCTGGTAATGTGAACTTCAGGGCCACACAACCGTTCTCGTCTGTTGTCAACTGAGGATAGAAGAAAGCCGTCTCGTTCAGATTCTCACGCACCTGCACGGTCTCTGTCGATGAGGTCTCAGCCTCTGGTTCTGCCTCATCAGCATCGACCGTTTCTCTGGCTTTCATGGCAACGGGATCCTGTAACTTAGGTGCCGGTGCTTCATCCATCATCGCCATGGACTCCAGCACCATACCATTCTTTGCACGCGTCAACGAGCCCATCATACCCCGTGAGAAATGATAGTAGCCATAGGGCGAGGGGAATACGGACTCGTCAAACCTACTAAACCTCAGGTCTGCGACGTTGAGATGCTTCCAGAAAAGGGAACCGCCGAAAGACACCCTATATCGTGCCACGAAACTCCACGAGGCATCGGGAAGGGGCAGCCACAGATAAGGCACGAGACTCCACTGATGCTTGCTGAGTTGGTCGAGACTCTGGTCATAAAGTGTGGCCATCAACTGGGCATCGACAGGCTTGCCATCAGCATCCTTTACCGTCAGCGTCCACTCTTCCTGTTGTCCTGGTTTCAGACGATCACGGAAGGTGGTCCACTGCAGACGCAGTTTCTTGTCAGGCAAAGGCCGCTGGATCTTCGCCACATGGGTGTAGCACTGGTTCTCCTTCACCCAGGCGAAGGTCATCACCACACCATGACCGTATTCTTCTTTGTATATCAGTTTCCTGTTCAGGAGAGCATTGCTCTTATCCACGGTCCCACGCTCCAGCAGTTGGTTACCAGAGAAAAGGCTATAGACAATATGCACATCCTCATCAGAGGAGCCAACCTGAACGGTAACAGGCGTACCATCATTTGGGAACTGGGTAGCCGACTGATAGAACCAGTCTTTCGTCTCTGTGGCTGGCACCTGGTCATCGAGTGAGAAGAGCACGAACTCACGCTTCAGGGTGTCACCCTCGCAGACGGCCTCCAGCGTATGCTTACCGCTCTTCATGCGACCATTGGAGAGGGATAACTGCTGGTTAGTCTTGGCCGTCTGCCATTTGCCGCCATCTATCTGATAGCGGACCTCGCCATCAATATCCTTCCCTGCCGCATTCAACAGATGGAAGGTGAACTGAGGCTGGTCATCCAGAAGGATCTTCTCCTGCAGATCAACGGTCAGGGCCTTCTTACGATTACCGATCGGCAGCGACAGTTCCCCACTGTGGGTCTCTCCCGCGCTGTCAGTCACATCCGCAGTCACCACAAAGGTATAGAACATCGGATAGGAGGTCTCTGGCAGTTCGAATGGCACCTCAACTTCGAAGTTGCCGTCCTTATCCGTCACGGCCTCGCCATCAGAGACCCCTACACCCTCATTGCCATAGCCAATAGTAGCCGTATCCCAGTAGCGGCTATACGACCACCACCAGAATGCTGTGCGGCGCACGACCTTATAAGTAACATTTGCTTCCTGAACTGGTACCCCTGCATAACTCATGGCCGTGCCCTTCACCTTCAGTGTGTCACCAGGTCCATAGGCCTGTGTCACCTCCGGGAAATCGACATGGAACGTAGGCCGCTTATACTCCTCGACCCGGAAACGATCATTCACATCATTCACCTGAATCGTATAGGAACCCGTCAGTCCGGATGACGGCAGGGAGAAATCCACGGCACAGGCACCATAGTCGTCTGTCTTTGCTTCCTTCTCCTCTATAATCTTATAGTTGGCATCACGCAGACGGAATATCACGGTCCTGCTGCCACAAACGCTCTGATCCATTCCCCCTTCCACCTGGTAGATCAAAGCCGAAGCATGAACGGTCTGTCCTGGACGGTAGATACTGCGGTCTGTATAGATATTGGTACGCATCACCAACTCCTTCTCACCATAGTATGAGTAGCGATTGTTCAGATTCATTTCAGGACAGGCCTTATCAGTATCCGTATAGGCGAACACCTCCCTGCGCTGGATACGAGGCTTTGACTTGAGGATATACTCACCCTGCTCGTCAGTCACTCCATTCTTAGTCTCATATTGAGAATAGGTGACATACTCCTTAATACGCAGATGAGCCCCACGGATGGGCTGTCCTGTGCGGGCACTGACAACGACATACCTGACCCCCTCGTCCGTTGGCTGGTCCTCCATGATGGTATAGACATCCGTTACATAATAGAGTTTACGCATCACCTCTGTGGCAGGTGTTGTGGAGAACTCGAGCATATAGACACCCACAGGGAGATCCTGCAGCGTCATCGTGTCGTCAAAGATATCATAGGGTTCCTTACCCGTGTATTCGCGTTTCACCTCGATGCCTGTCTCTGTGAGCAGCGGTTTGATCTTCTTATAGCCCTCCTCATAGTCGGGAGACGCTTTGAGGTCACCATTGGCCCTCACCTTATAGACCTTCAACTTAAGCGAGGAGATGTTGCGCAGGTCCTTCAGCGTAATCTCCTGCGACTGCTGGGGCATAACCACCTGATGATCGTAGGAGATGTGGTACTGCGGATTGATTAATTCACTCTCTTTGTTACGCAACTGATCCATGCGTTTCCAACTACCCCACTTGTCCAGCGCCTCATGGATATAGGCCACCTTCTCGCCTGCCGTGGCGGTGTACATACGGTCAAAACGCACCATGGCCAGTTCACCGGCTTCTGGCAGATCCTGATATAAACGGATCAACTCGTCGAGTTTCTCTATCGACTGATATGCAAAGGTCTTCGACGCAATGATACAGGCTGCCCTACGGTTTCCCGTTTGGACATAATAGTCGTAGAGGGGACGTAACTCTCCCAGTTCCCTACCGATGATGTTCAACAGGTCATTATCAAAAATCTCAGCGTTGAAACCTGTGATGACGAAGGGCCTATAGGTCTCGTCCTTCACGGCAGCCAACTTCTGACAGAGCGCATCCGTCAGTTCTGGCTTTTTGACATTGAGGCCCAACGATGAGTTCTTGTTATTCACGCAATAGAGCACGGTCTGATAGACGGTCTTCAGCACCTCGTCATCCATCGCCTCACTACGCTCCCGCATACGTTCCATGGCTGGTTTCAGCGAGTCAGGGGCGATCTCTGCCATCACCTGGGCACCTTTCAGTTCCGCCTTCAACAATTGTCCGTAGGCTTTCTCGTCCGTCGCCTTCTTCACAATCTGCTGAATGATATCATATTCCGTCTTCGGCTGATCCTTTGCATCGGCCTCCGACACCTTTTTCCAAAGCGATGTATATGTATCTCCAAATATAAACATGGGCATCATTAATGAAATGAATAAAAGAAGATTTTTCCTAACCATGGTCAGCAATAATTGGTTTAACTATGCAAAATTAAAGATTTTATTTGAAATACATTTGGAAATTATGAATTATTATATTACTTTTGCACCATATGATTAATGAACAATTACTCAACCCGAAGAGCATCGTCATCATTGGCGGCTCCAACAACGTGCACAAGCCCGGTGGTGCTATTGTGCGGAATATCAAGAATGGAGGTTTCGGTGGTGACCTGCACATCGTAAACCCCAAGGAGGACGAAGTGCAGGGCATCAAGGCGTTCCACGACGTGAAGGACATCCCCCAGACGGATCTGGTCGTCCTCGTGGTGGCCGCCAAATACTGTCCCGACTATGTCGATTACCTCTGTGCAGAGAAGGGGGTGCGCGCCTTTGTCATCATCTCAGCGGGCTTCGGCGAAGAGACCAAGGAAGGGGCTGCCCTCGAGCAGCGCATCCTCGACACCTGTGAGAAGTACGGTGCCGCCCTGATAGGTCCCAACTGCATCGGCCTGCTGAACCGCAACCATCACAGCGTCTTTACCCTGCCCATCCCCAATTTGAACCCTCAGGGTGTCGATTTCGTCAGTGGCTCTGGTGCCACGGCCGTCTTCATCCTCGAGAGTGCCGTCATCAAGGGCTTGCAGTTCAATAGCGTATGGAGCATCGGCAACGGCAAGCAGATCGGCATTGAGGATGTCTTACAGTATATGGATGATCACTTCAACCCTGAGACGGACTCCAAGGTCAAACTGCTCTATATCGAGAATATCGCCAATCCGGATATGTTGCTCTACCATGCCGGCAATCTTATCCGCAAAGGCTGTCGCATCGCAGCCATCAAGTCGGGCAGTTCTGAGAGTGGCAGTCGTGCCGCCTCTTCCCATACGGGTGCCATCGCCTCTTCCGACTCTGCCGTTGAGGCCCTCTTCCGTAAGGCTGGCATCGTGCGCTGTTTCTCGCGCGAGGAACTCACCACCGTGGGTTGTATCTTCACCCTGCCCCCACTGAGGGGCCGTAACTTCGCCATCGTCACCCATGCGGGCGGCCCTGGCGTGATGCTTACCGATGCCCTCTCGAAAGGCGGACTGAACGTGCCCCACATCGAAGGACCGTTGGCCGAGGAACTGAAAACCAAACTCTTCCCTGGTTCGTCCGTGGCTAACCCCATCGACTTCCTGGCTACGGGCACCCCTGAGCAATTAGGTACGGTGATTGACTATTGCGAGAACAAGTTCGACAACATCGACGCCATCGCCGTGATCTACGGCACCCCAGGACTCACCCAACTCTACGAGGCCTACGATGTGCTCGACCAGAAGATCCACGAGTGCAAGAAACCTATCTTCCCCGTGCTGCCCAGTCTCCATACGGCAGGTCCCGAGGTGGAGGAATTCCTGAAGAAAGGTCACGTGAACTTCAGCGATGAGGTGACACTGGCCACGGCGCTCTCCCAGATCATGAACACACCAGCACCAGCCCCACTGGGGGTGCAACTTTACGGCATCGATATTCCCAGACTCCACAAGTTGATATACCGTGAAACCAATCGTTTGAAATTCGAGGGTCTCGATTGTGGCTATCTGGCGCCTGATGCTGTCAGGGAAATACTCTCCTGCGCAGGTATTCCGCTTGTGCCAGAAATGGTGAGCACCTCGAAGGAAGAACTCATCGCCTTCGCCGAAAAAGTGGGCTATCCCGTAGTGGCCAAGGTCGTGGGACCAGTGCACAAAAGCGACGTGGGCGGTGTGGCACTGAACATCCGCACAGCCGAGCACCTCGCCCTGGAGTACGACCGCATGATGAATATCCCCGATGCTACGGGCGTGATGGTGCAGAAGATGCTCAAGGGCACGGAACTCTTCATCGGCGCGAAGTATGAGGAGCGTTTCGGTCATGTCGTGCTCTGTGGTCTCGGCGGTATCTTCGTCGAGGTGCTGAAGGATGTGTCGAGCGGTCTCGCACCGTTAAGCGATGCCGAGGCCTATTCGATGATCCATTCTCTGCGAGGCTATAAGATATTAAAAGGTACACGTGGGCAGAAAGGCATCAACGAACAGAAGTATGCCGAGATCATCGTGCGCCTCTCCACCCTGCTCCGCTTTGCCACAGAGATCAAGGAGATGGATCTCAACCCCCTGCTCGCCGATGAAAACGACGTGGTGGCCGTCGATGCCCGCATACTCATTGAACGATGAAGACGGCGATTGTAGGCGGAGGGGCAGCAGGATTCTTCCTCGCCATCAACCTGAAGGAACTGTGTCCTCAGATGGAGGTCACGATCTTCGAGAAGTCGAAGAAGGTTCTCGCGAAGGTGGAGGTCTCAGGAGGTGGACGCTGCAACTGTACGAACTCTTTCGCCTCTGTAGGCGATCTCTCACAGGTCTATCCCCGTGGCCACCGTCTGATGAAGCGCCTGTTCAAGACCTTCGACTACCGTGATGCATACTCGTGGTTCGAGCGGCATGGTGTCCGACTGGTGACCCAGGACGACGACTGCGTCTTTCCAGCCTCTCAGGATTCCTATACCATTATCAACCTCTTTCTGGCTGAGGCCCGCCGTCATCATATAGATATCCGTACGGAAAGTAAGATATTCTCCCTCGACGAACTCACCGACTACGATTTCGTCGCCGTCACCACTGGTGGTTGCACAATGGGGTCAGGAACCCTTGTGTCATCTACGGCAGATGACACAAGGGTTCCTG
>JAFRMM010000100.1 GCA_017430675.1 Prevotella sp. | reverse complement strand
GGGTTTATCTGTTCCAAAGGGCACCGTCTGCAACCACATCATCGCCTTGAAGTAGGTCTTCAGCGTATCGTTGCGGGTGTAGTGACCACGCGGACGGAACAGCGGATAAGTAAAGGGAACATCGATATAGCCGAGGTATTCAGACATGGCGCCTTTCGCCGCATTCACCTTCGACACTTCGTCAGCCACCGTCCCTGCAGCACCCTTCTCGCCTTTGATCAAGGCATAGCCCACATCGAAGTAGGTCTTCAGCCACTGCAGTTCGGGTGTCGTACCAGTGGTCAACTGGCGTCCCCGCTCACACAACTGCAGCACCACATCGTGGAGTTTCTGTTGTTCGATGTCACGCAACAGACAGTCGAAATAGAGATGATACAGTTGCAGATAGAGATCAGTGGTCACGAAGTTGGGGAAGTTCGTATAGTCGTTGGTCTCATACACCTGGAATAGTTGGTTATGCTGAGCGGGCACGATGGCAAAGCCGTTACGACCCAGTTTGTCCTTCAGGCGGGCATCGAACTCGGTCATCTGCATGGCGTTCACCACATTATCCATATTAACCCGGTGGCCACTCACACGGGGTTTGAAGTTCTGTTGCTTCAGTTCCTTCTCACGTGCCTGCAACTTATTGATGAACGCATATTCCGGCTTACTGATCTTGAAGGGCATCTTTGCATCGGCCTTGTAGTAGTCGTCACGCTCATAGCCCGTCATCATGTCTTCCACCTTGCCCCAGCGTGCCCACATCAGCGAGTCGTACCATGAGGTACATTGGAACACGCCACGCAGGAAAGCATCGCGGAAGGGGAAGCCTTCACGGGCATAGAAACTGTTACGAATCACACGCAGTTCAGTCAGACTGAGTTGTGAGATGTCCTGATTCAGGTTCACACGTTTGTTCAACTGCTCCACATCGATGCCACCCTTGCCAGGCACCATCACACGTTGTGCTTTCTGTGCCGTAGCCGTCAGGACTATCAGGCACAACATGGTTACAAAAATCTTCTTCATCTTCATCCTACTTATAGTTTACGGTTCAAATATTCGTCTTGCTTCTGCCTCATCGGCATCTCTGATCAGATAACGTTCAAAGGCCATGCCGAAGTCATCCCAACGGTATTCTGCCACCGTGAATTGTCCTTTGACATTGGTCTCCAGACTGCGCACCTTCCCATCGCGGAAATGGAAGTCCTGTAGTATGCCACCCAACTTCGACCCTAACCACATCGGCCTCACCAGCCCCTCGTAGTTCTTGAATATAAACAGCCGCCGACCCTTCTCGGGATAAAAGCGGGTGGCCTTGATCACCCCCACCAGTGCCTCGATGGTTCCATTGCCATCGACATCACCCGTCTCCATCCGATACACGGGATATGGTAGCGTCCATTGATGGGTCATCGAGTCGGTGGTCAGCATCAACAGGTAGAGACTATCGGACTTCTGCACCAGAGAAAAGGTCTGTCCCCAGCACACGACGGTCAGCATACTGACCACGATACTCAGTCCCCATCGTCGCATCATAGTGCAAAGATAAGTAAAAAAACGTATCGCGCCAAACAATTCTGCATTTTTCGTTGAATAAAAGAACTGGTTCGTTGAAAGATTTTGGTTTGCAGACCATTTTATCCTACCTTTGCACACGAAATTATAATTAAACAATTAAACAAGATGAAAACGAAAATTATGATGATGCTCATCGCATCAGCGGCTGTGATGACAGCCTGTTCATCGGACGATCCGTTCGAGAATGCTTACAACTACATGGATCCGGGCATGCTAGGGCCTGGCGGTGATATGATGACTGGTGGTGCAGGCGGTGCTTCAGCCGGCACAGGTGAAATGCTCTCTTTTGAGGTTGCCCTCGACAAGAACTCTGCAGAACCCACCAGTACGGTAACAGCCTATTATCCCGAGACTGCAGACGATGTCAGCAAGCAGACTTTCGCCACACAGGTCACGATCGACATGGCTAATCCTGTTGCCAAGACCGAGAACGGTGTGGAGATTACCGTCACTAACGGACATGTCACTGCCAACCACGGTTCTACCACCGGCGTATGCTATGTGGTCAGCGGCAAAACTTCCAACGGTTCTCTGACCATTGACGGTAAGACGGACTTCATGGTCAACTTAAACGATGCCGACATCAACAACCCCACCTCTACCGCCCTCGATTTGGAGAGCAAGGGTGCCGCCTATCTGGTGCTTACGGGCACCAACAAACTGATGGACGGCTCTACTGAGGATCATAAGAGTACACTCTACAGCAAGGGCAAACTGCTTGTGAGCGGCACGGGTGCCCTCGAAGTCTATGGTGTCTATAACAACGGTATTCACAGTAAGAGTTATGTACTCTTCGAGAAAGGCATCAACCTCTATGTGAATGCAGCCAATCACGGTATCAAGGGTTCCGATGCCATCATCAACGGCGGTATCATCAATGTGGAGACCGACGGCGACGGTGCCAAAGGCATCAATTGCGACTACAACATCACCATCAATGGCGGACGCACCAATGTGGTCTGCACCGGTAATGGAGAATGGGATACGGAAGACCTGGAGACCAAGGCCTCCTCTTGCATCAAGTGCGATTCTGTACTCACCATCAAGGGCGGTGAGGTCAACGTCAAGGCCACTGGCAGCGGCGGTAAGGGACTGAAGGCCGACTGGGAAGCCTATATCAGTGGAGGTAAGATCCGCGTCATCACCACGGGTGGACTCTATTATAGCAACGGTACGACCGAGAGTCATGACTATAAAGGCAACACCGACAACCTCGACGATGCCTACACCTCTTCGCCCAAGGGTATCAAGATTGGTACAAAGGACGTTCATGGTGTCCTCACCATCTCGGGTGGTGACCTGATGGTACGCACTACAGGAACCAACGGAGAAGGAATCGAGAGCAAGGGAACGCTCAACATTAGCGACGGAACAGTTATGGTATCTGCCCATGACGACGCCATCAACTCATCTGGCGACCTGACCATCAGTGGTGGTACGGTAGTGGTAGTCGGTACGGACAACGATGGCATCGATGCCAACGGTGACATGTACCTCAAAGGTGGCACGCTCATCGCCATGGGTGCTGGCGGTGCCGAGGCAGGCATCGACATCAACGAACAGAAGAAACTCTATATCTCCGGCACGAAGATCTTCGGTATCGGTGGGTGTGTGGATGGTTCTCTGGGTTCTACCACACAGGGAATAGTCACTACCAATGGCTCTGTGAGTGCCAACGCCACCGTGAAGATCTCAAACGGTTCCAACACCCTGGCTTCGTTTACCATGCCTCCCTACTCTTATAACAACGGTACCATCCTCGTCAGTGCACCAGGTATGGAGAACGGCTCCAGTTATACCCTCACGTTGGGTGAGTCATCCCAGACTGTCACGGCTTCAAACACAATAAACAACAGAAACTTCCGTTAATAATGTGGATGCAGAAGCAATCGAAATATGAAAATATGGCCTACGTGGCGCTGTGGGGTTTACTCTTCGCAGCGCC
>JAFRMM010000099.1 GCA_017430675.1 Prevotella sp. | reverse complement strand
GGGCGGACGAAGTTGATGAACTGCGTGAGCACGCTGATGGTGTCGGCGATGCCCGCGTCGGTCTCCATCTTCCTGATGGCCGACGACAGTTTCACCAGCGTGTCCGCCTCGGCGGGCGTGGCGAAGCGCTCGCCGTCTGGACGGGACTCGATGGTGCGGTTGATCTCCGCCACCTGCCGGTAGAGGTTGGCAATCTGCTGCTCACGGGTGATGGTCAGGCCGGCCTTGTGCTCCTCCCACTTGCCGTCACGCACCCATTTGCTCATGGTCACACGGGAAACACCTACGCGGTCGGCAATCTCCTGCTGGGTCATGTTCTCCTTCAAGTAGAGGGTCTGGGCCCAGGATCTCTTCTGCTTCGTTGTCAATTCTGCCATATATTCCTTCCTTTAGGCTGCGATGTAAAATCGCAGCCATACGAAATGCTTTTTCGGGTGCAAAGTTGGCAATAAACGTTGAATTGTGCAAACCGCCGCCGCATGATGACGCGTTACGACGTCACCATGAAGCCTTAAGTTGCCATGATAAAATCCCGATTTGCAGGGTACGGGAAAAAGTCTTTTCTTTGCACCAAAAATTCAGCGAAATGACAACGAAGTTCTTCAACAGACTTGTGCCGGGAGAAGGCAGGTGCACCATCTATCTTTACGGTGAGATCGGTGAGAGCGGCCCCGTGAACAGTGCCGACGTGGTGCTGGACCTCGCCGATGCCGTCCGCGAGTACGGGCGTGTGGACATCCGCATCAACAGCATCGGGGGCGACGTGTACTCCGGAATAGCCATCTTCAACGCCATCACCCAGAGCAAGGCGGACATACATCTATATATCGACGGCATTGCCGCAAGCATGGCCAGTGCCATTGCCCTCTGCGGCAGACATGTGGAGATGAGCCGCCACGCCAGGCTGATGATCCACAGCGTGCGCGGCGGGTTCTACGGCACAGCCGCGGAGATGGAGTCATGTGCAAGGGAGATACTGAGCCTGGAGGACACGCTCGCCGGCATGTATGCGAAGAGGGCCGGCCTGACACACGAGGAGTTCAAAGCCGCCTATTTCGACGGCAGGGATCACTGGATGACGGCTGCCGAGGCCCTGGAGAAGGAGTTCGTGGACGGGATCTATGACACCGACCCCGTACCGGAAGACTCCACCCCCGAGCAGATTTACCAGACATTCAACAACCGCCTGGAAGAGGCGGATAACTTAAACAAAAGCAATATGGCATTAATCGATGAAATCAAGAAGAATCCGCAGTTCAAGGATTGCACTACGGACCAGGAGGTCCTGGCACGGCTCGGACAACTGGAGGGGCAGGCGAACGGAGCGGCCGCGCTGGCCACGGAGAACGCCACCCTCAAGCAGGAGAACCAGGACTTCAAGGCCAGGGAGGCGGCAGCCTTCGAGGCGAGGAAGAAAGAGTTGCTCGATGGCGCCGTCAGGGACGGCCGCATCAGCGAAGCCACGCGCCCAGCCTTCGAGGCCCTGCTGGAGCAGGACTTCGAGAAGGGCAAGTCAACTATCGAGGCACTGAAGCCCGCTAAGCGTGTCATGGAGGATATCGCTGGCGAGCGGCAAGGTGGGAAAGACCACTGGACTGAGGCCTTCAACGGTATCAAGGCCCGTTACGACAGCGTAAACAAGTAGGCTTATGGACACGCGTCAGAAATGGAGTTGCGGGTCCACTGCAACCTATGGTACCGAGAGTCAGAACGAGAGTGTAAACAATAAAAACGTGAACTATGGCATTAGTAATCCAAAACTCAAACTACAATGGTGAGGTCCTTAACCGGCTGCTCACCACGGCGATCACGGGTTGCCAGATCGTGGACAAGGGCCTGATCTGCGTCATTCCCGCCGTCAAGGACAAGGTCGCCATCCCCCGCCTGAAGGTGAAGAAGATGCTTCGCAAGCCGAACCCGAACCCCCAGGTAACCGATTCAAAGGGCGACTTCATCTATTCCGAGCACCAGTTGGAGCCGGAGGAGATGCTGGTCTTCACCGTGTTCAACCCGGACACCTTCGACCACATCTGGCGCCCGTTCCAGCCGACAGGCAACCTCGTGTTCTACGAACTGCCGCCAAACGTACAGAATGAACTGCTCGACGCCATGTCGAAGCAGGTGCAGTTCGAACTGGGCGGCCATTTCATTAACGGCGAGTACAGCAGCGACCCGCTGGATGACGAGCACCTGATGAACGGTATCCTCTACCGTCTGAAGAGAGACCCCGACGTCATCCGCATTGCCAGCACGGCAGAGACCATCACCGGGAAACTCTATGCCATCCGCTCCCATATACCCGAGGCCATGAAGGAGCGCCGTGAACTGCGCTACATCATGAGCCCTGCCGACTGGGAGGAGTATGATGAGGAACTGACCAACCGCGAGCACAAGAACTCCGACGAGACGGACCTGAACAAGAAGTCGTTCAAGGGCGTGCCCATCGAGACGCTCGTGGGCTGGCCCGACGGTCTGATCATGGCCACCCTTTGCTCGCCCCACGAGACGACATCCAACCTGTTTGCCGCCGTGAACCTGGTCAACGACGACAAAGTCATCCAGATCGACAAGGTCAGTGCTGCCAGCGACCTCTACTTCTTCAAGATGAAGATGCGTGCCGACACCAACATTGCCTTCGGCGAGGAGGTCGTGATCCTGGACACGCGCGATGATCCCGACTTCCCCGTTCTCGAGAAGGCGATCACCGTCGATACCGACAATGTCAACTTCCCCTGCACGGGCGGCACCAAGTTCGTGGTCGTCACGGCTCCTGGTGACTTCTCCTTCAGCCGCACGTCCGACAAGTACATTGTCGAAGCGAAGGACGGCCGTCTGGTCGTAACGGCAGCCACCAATGAGGACGAGGAGGCCGTCACGGAGACCGTCACCCTGACGCTCGACAATGACCCGACCGTCAGGAGGGAGATCACCCTGACGACGGCAGCCGCCGAGGCAGCCCAGACACCCACGATCTCCGGCGACGACAGCCTGACCGTGCCCGCCACGTCAGGCAGCAACAACCGCACCTACGCCACCTCTAACGGCGCTGGCGTGACGGCCGAGAGCGACTCCCAGTGGCTCACCGTGGCCGCCAACGGCAACAAGGTGACGTTCACCCGTGAGGCATACGCCTACGACGCTGAGGGCGAGGCCACCCGCGTGGCCACCGTGACCATCGGCATCGCTGGCACGGAGGTAACCAAGACCGTGACCGTGACCCAGGCCATGGCCGCCAACGAATAAGGAGGACTGACCATGAAGGTAAAGGTAACCGATGCGTTCCGTGACAAGCATGATCACGTGACGATGTACGAGAAGGGCACCATCCTGGAAGTGCAGGATGAGAAGCGCGCCCAGTCACTTATCGACCGCGGACTCGCCAAGGAGTTCAAGGGCGGCCAGAGGGCCGACAGGGTCCTGTCGGAGCCTTCCCCTGCACCGGCTCCCGGCGATACAGACACCTCCAAGTAATCCGCGCCCCATGGCCAGGCTTAAGTATCTTGTAATCCACTGTACCGCAACCCCGGAGGGCCGCGAGGTGACCAGTGCCGAGATCCGGCACTGGCACTGCGACCCCAAGCCCAGGGGCAACGGCTGGAAACAGGTCGGCTACACCGACATGTTCCACCTGAACGGCGGCGTGGAGCGCCTTGTAGGCAACAACGAGGATGCCGAGGTCGATCCGTGGGAGGTCACCAATGGCGCCGCCGGGTACAACTCCGTGAGCCGCCACGTCGTATATGTCGGCGGGACGGACAGGGATGGGAACCCGAAGGACACCAGGACCCCGGAACAGCGGAAGGCCATGGAGAGGTACGTGAGGAACTTCCACCGCAAGCACCCTGGGGTGAGGATCGTGGGCCACCGGGAACTGAACCCGTCGAAGGCCTGTCCCTCCTTCCCCGTGCAGAAGTGGCTTCTCGAAATCGGAATCAAACAGGATTAGAACTGCATTCAAAGGCAATGGAAACGATACTCCAGATACTACAGTGG
>JAFRMM010000098.1 GCA_017430675.1 Prevotella sp. | reverse complement strand
GACACTGTACCTGGCTTATAATCAGTGTTACTGTCGTCGAATGTGGCCGTGATAACGGTCTGTCCGACATTCAGAATTTTCACTTTTCCCGTCTCGGCATTCACGGTAGCAACCTTCTCGTCGCTGCTTGAGTAGGTTACCGTCAAGCTGTGGGGATTCGTCAGCGCAGGTTCAAAATCAGTCGTACCATAATATGTATCCACTACATCTTTCTCGAATGACAGGTCATTCTTTTGGTAGATTCTTTCAAACGTGACGTTGATATCAGTTGAGGAGTTTCCTGTACTCCATTTTGCTTTAAAATCTGCGAGTTTATCTTTATCCACATGGCATACCGTTGCCTTGTCAGCCTTGAAGTCATTACAATCACCATCAGTCCATTCTAATTTAGCAGGGTCGGCATAGCAGTACACGTCTGTTATATTGGTGCGACCTAAAAAGACATCATTTTTAATAACCTGTACACTGGCTGGGATGCTAATACTTGTCAGGCCTGTGCAATCTGCAAATGCAGCACTTTGGATGTATGCCAATTTATCAGGAAAGCTAATAGATGACAGACCTGTACACTCATAGAATGCACCTGCGCCAATGATTGTCAGGTTGGCAGGGAGGTTTATCGATTTCAGACTGGAGCAACCCATGAAGACCATCTCGCCGATGGCCTCAACGCTGGTTGGCAGGTTGACCGATTTCAGGCCAGAGTTCATGAAGGCGTACTCGTCAAAACCTACAAAACCGTCAGGGAGGTCGATGCTTTCCAGTTTCGGACATTCAGCGAAGGCCCCATCTTGAATGATTTTCAGACTGGCAGGGAATTTAATCGATGACAGGTTCTCGCAAGCATAGAAGGCTGCTGTTTCTATCTGTATCACCTTCGAGTTTTCTGCAAAGCCGACAGTTGTCAAGGTTTTGCATTCATAGAAAGCAACTGTCCCGATGGATGTCACAGAATACTCTTCTCCCTCATACTCAACAGTGGCGGGAACGAGGATCTCACTGGGAGGACTGTTTGGATCTGCGAAGGACACCAATTCTACTAAGTTTTGTTTTTCGTTGGTAAGGGAATATAACAGACCATCCTTCGTGAATAACCCTTCAAACCCCATTTTGAAAGCAACGTTGACGACGCCATTAAACTTGGCCTTCCATGTCTTAGGATCCTTTACGTAACACACTGTCGAGCCGTCTGCCTTGAAATCATCACACCCGTCATCATCCCATGTCAGTTTTGCAGGGTCTGAATAACAGTGTATTTCAGTCACGTTTACGCAGCCATAGAATGCATTCTTTCCGATGTTCACCAGATCTGCGCCGATTTCACCGATTTTAACAGATGTCAGTCCTTCACAACCATAGAATATTTTAAATGTTGATAATCAACAACTTGCATTTAAAACGGTAGAAAAGTGCTTTTGACATTCATTGGTGAGGTCTGAGAGGCTGTAATTTAACGTATTTAACCTTCGTTAGGGTGCGGAGCCTGTCAGAATAGCCATAATTACAATTCAATATTGGCCGAAAGAATAAAAAAACTACTAACCTGTCAAAACATTGTTCTTTGCTTGCACCTGCAGGCCTGGCAGGATGGCATCATCCTTTGTCTGGTCTGTCTCTTTATTGCTTTAAGTACTCGAACAGATTCATGGTTCCAGCCTCTTCCTGCCAGCCGAGAGCAGGGACATATTCTACCATCCGCGTCGTGCCACTTGCTTTATCAACATAGAAGTTCACCAGCGCACCCGTGTAACTGCGGAACACCACATGATAGGCTGAATCGGTCTCCTCGCCCATCTCCAGTCCCATGATGTCGGGATTTTCTTCCGCAGCACTCCAGTCGTATGCACTGTGGCAATAATTGCTGACTCCCTCGAATGCCATCTCTGCCGTTATCTTGCTCGACGAGGCATTATCTTTGTGCTGGCATCCCGTGAGGGCCATGGTTACGAGCAGTGCCAGCCCTATAGCCAATACTGCAATCGTGTAGAAGAAGATAAACTGCACGACCGAACATCTTTTTCCCAGATTTCTATCTTCAGGCATAGGACGTTTACTTTCTCACGGCCTTCTGACCATCCTCGATGACGATGCCACGGGTAGAGTCGGTGGCAGGGGTGCCTTGCAGGGTGTAGGCGCGGGTGGCGGCAGGATGCTGGATGAACTGTGCAGAGCGGACGGCTGTGGGGGCGCCCTTCAGGGCTTTATACTCCTCGCGGGCCTTCTCCAACTGCCCGATGAAGCGCTCATGGTTGCGAATCAGTTGATAGAGCACCGAGCCTGCCATGCGGCCTGCATCCACATCGCTCTGCCAGTGGTAGCCGGCAATGACGCGGCTCTGACCGAACTCATAGCCACGGGCCAGCAGGGCCTCCATCGCCTCATTCGTCTGACTGATGTCGGACAGCAGCAAGGCCGATGCCCAGAAGAACACGGTATGGCCTGAGGGGTAGGAGCCTTCGTTGCGGTGCTTCTCCTCCTTCTCAGGCACGAGGGTGCCCTCGTCATAATAGGCGTAGGGACGCTGGCGGTTGAAGACAGCCTTTGCATCAGAGTAGATACTGTCGCATGAGGCACAGACATCCTGCAGGATGCTGTAAATCTCCGGCGTTCCCTCCTTCGTAATCTCCAGTCCAAAGAGAGGACTGTAGGCATCGATGGCGGTCTGCATGCTGTACACGGCATCATTCTGAGCCTGCGCTGCACGCTGCTCGTCCTGGCGCATCAGTTTCCCCCAGAGGTGCTGCGACTGATCGGCTACGAAACGGGCCGACTCGAACGCAGGGTATGGAGGCAGAATCTTTGTCATGTCGGGCAGTTCCGCCTTGGTGAAATAAGCGTGCCCGTTCTTCTCGTCGCCTGCCGCAGAGGCGGTGATGGCAGTCATCATGGCAACTGCGGCCATTACTAAAAACTTTCTCATCATATTTTATTTTTAATAGTTTATTCTTGATGGTGGTAGTCCTCAATGAGCCCCTTCTTCACGAGTATGGGCAGTATGTTAGAGGCCGATTGGCGGGCACCTTTCTTCTGGCGACCATAGTACAATTCAAAGGTGACTGGATCGTCGCGAAGCAGTTGCTCCATATATTTATCGTTGATGCGGGTCATGATGTACTTGCCTTTTGCATTGGGTTCCTTGTCCACCTCCTTGTCAGAGGTCTTGAGTGAAAAGTCCTGACCGTTGTATTTCACACGTATCGAGTCAGGTTCCTTCTCTGGAATCAAGTCATTATAGGATTTCCACTGACTGGCCCTATAGTCGGCATAACTCGTACAGAACTTAGTCTGTCCTTGGGCAGTCAGTGCCATGAGGCACATCAGCATCATTAGCAATTGTACTTTCTTCATTGCTTTTTATCGTTTAAGTTAGTCCCGGATGATTACTTCTGGTTCTGCTTGATGACACGGTTGACGAGTTGCATGCCGAGGGTGTTGTAGAGTTCTGTCTTCGAGTAATTGGGACTCTTGTCCATGCCGGCGAAGTCCATGTAGATGATGCCTACGGAGCCTTTGTGGGTGTCGAGCCAGTCGATGGCAACCTTGTTGGCACTTACGGCATTCAGGCGGTAGTTGTCGGAGAGAGCACTGCCAATATAGGCCGACGGGTAGTTGATGACCCATGCCGGTGCGCTGGCTGTCATGTCACGGCTGACAGCGGCCTCCAGCATTCGGACGAGGGCCTGGTCCTTGTTGGTGCGCGTGATGTCCTCCCAGTAGTCCTGTACCCACAGGGGAGTGCGGTTGCCGTCGGCGGCGATGATGTAGCCCTGCTTTTGCTTCTCCAGTTCCAGATAAGAGCCCCATCCGTAGCAGTAGCCGCCAAGTGGCTTGGCACCGTATTCCCACTTGGAGAGTATCAGCACCCGTCCACGCATCTCGCCCACGGTGAGGCGGCTCTTGAAGTCGGCAAACAGACCGTTGTACTTGGCATCATTGACCAGTGTGCTGAATTCCGTGCCCCACGCCGTCTTGTCCCGGGTGGCCGATAGGTCGACAGTCACGATGCAGAACTCCGAGGGGTTGGCCTTCAGCCACTGCTGCAGCGTCGTGAAGAATTCGCTGGCGAGCATCTTCGTGGCAACGGGGCCGTGACTGCAGCGCAGCGAGAAGTCCTTGCTGTCTAAGACGCGCTCTGGGCGCAGGTCGAACACGCGCACGCCGATTTTCAGTTGCTCACGGATGGTCAGGTCCTGACACTTGGCAATGATTTCGGCACCAATGCCTATGATATCGTTGATCCACCCCTCAGCCGTACAGGCGTCGTGGCTGCCGGGCAGCGAGAGGTCGCAGACGAGGCGGCTGTCCTTTAACTGCTTCATCCACCGGCTGTTATCAACGCCCTTCGGCTTGTAGTCTGCCACGTTGTATTTTGTCTCAGCACTGCCGCCGTGCCAGTCGTCCGACTCGTCTTTGTAGAGCAAGATCTGCGCGTCGGTGGCACGTACCAGTGTGATGGGCGAGTCGGCGTTGGCATACCTGGTGGTAAGCCGCGTGCCGTCGAACGTCAGCACATCGCTCTCGTCGCCTTCAGCCTCGATGTCTCTGACTGTCACGACCACCTTGCCGCCGGCATCGACAGTATACGTGCTCTCATCGGTGGCGAAGCGGCTGACCGGCTGGTCAACCAGTTTGCCGTCCTTCATCAGGTTGAT
>JAFRMM010000097.1 GCA_017430675.1 Prevotella sp. | reverse complement strand
CATATGGGTTACATCAAACGTACCCACTTGGACGAGTTCCACGAGCAGGGTCGTGGTGGTGTTGGTGCCAAGGCTGCCCGCCATCGCGATAACGACTTCGCCGAGTATATCTATCCTGCTACCATGCACAACACCCTGCTGTTCTTCACCCAGAAGGGTCGTTGCTATTGGCAGAAGTGTTATGAGATTCCCGAGGGCGACAAGAACTCGAAGGGCCGTGCCATCCAGAATATGCTGAACATCGAGCCTGACGACTCCATCAATGCTGTGCTGCGCATCAAGAACTTCAACGACGAGGAGTTCCTGAAGAGCCACTACGTGGTGTTCGCCACCAAGCAGGGTATCATCAAGAAGACCTGTCTCGATGCCTATAAGAACGTACGTGCCGCAGGTGTGATTGCCATCAACATCAACGAGGGCGACGAGGTGGTAGGTGTTCGTCTGACCAATGGCCACAACGAACTGCTGCTTGCCAACCGCAACGGCCGTGCCGTACGCTTCGACGAGAATGAGGTGCGCACCATGGGCCGTGTGGCAACGGGTGTCATCGGCATGCGCCTCGACGGTGGCGACGACGAGGTCGTCGGCATGGTCTGTGTCAATGATCCTAACCAGGAAACTATCATGGTCGTCTCGGAGAACGGCTACGGCAAGCGCTCCGAGGTGGAGGACTACCGTAAGACCGCCCGCGGTGCGAAGGGTGTGAAGACCCTCGCCGTGACGGAGAAGACGGGCCGGCTGGTGGCCATCAAGGTCGTTACTGACGAGAACGACCTGATGATCATCAACAAGTCGGGTATCCTGATCCGTCTGAAGGTGGCCGACGTACGTGTCATGGGCCGTGCCACGCAGGGCGTGCGCCTCATCAACCTCGCCAAGAAGAACGACACCATCGCCAGCGTCTGCAAGGTGATGCACTCCCAGGCCGAGGAAGATGATATCGAGGAGGCCGAGATCGACGCCGAGGCCAAGACTGAGGATTAAACCTTCTGCCCCCCTGTACGTCAAACAGATAAAAAAGCAACAATTCACAATAACATTTCTAACCAATATTAAAGGATTATGAAAAAATTAATGATGATGGCAGTGATGCTGGTGGCCAGTGCTACCGCATTCGCCGGTGACAGTGACGCTTTGAAGGCTATCCTCAAGGCAAAGACCTATGCTGAGGCAGAGACCCTGCTCAACAGCAGTCTCGCTTCTCTCGCTAACGATGCTGAAAAGGCTAAGGCCTACAATAAACTCGTGGATCTCGCCATGGACGTCTTCACTGCCCAGAGCGCGATTCAGACAGAGAATCAGGTGGCTGCTCAGATGGGTAAGGAACCCAAACCCGTGGATGATGCCCTGATGACCCAGATGGCCTATAATGCCCTGGTTGCAGCAACAGAGTGCGATAAGTACGACCAGATGCCCAACGAGAAGGGTAAGGTGGCTCCTAAGTTCGCCGCCAAGAACGCCCAGCGTCTGTGGGTCGGTCCCCGTAACCAGTTGGTGAATGCCGGACAGGATGCCCTTTCTGCCCATGACAACGCTACGGCCCGTAAGTACTGGGAGATGTTCGCCCTCTCCAACGAACTCCCCCTCTTCAAGGACTGCGACCGCGAGGGTCAGAAGCCCTATTTCGGACAGGTAGCCCGTTTCGCAGCCATCTTCGCCTATCAGGATAAGGACATGCAGAAGGCCCTGAAACTCGCCGAGATCGCCATGACCGACCCCGAGGAGTATGAGAACGGCCTGAACCTGAAACTCGAGGTGCTCGGCGATGGTCTGAAGACCAAGGAGGACACCCTGAACTACTGCCAGCAGTTGAAGGACATCTATGTGGAGCACAAGACCGACGGTGTGATGGAGAAACTCTACAACACCCTGCTGAGTCTGGGTCAGGAGGCTGATGCCAACAAGGTGCTCGACGATGCCCTGGCCGTGAATCCCGACAATGTGGTGGCTCTCGCCGACAAGGGTCTGGGACTCATCAACAAGGACGCTGCCGAGGCTGCCAAGTACCTCAAGCGCGCCGCTGAGTTGAAGGACGACAATGCCATCATCCAGACCTACGCAGGTACGGCCCTCTCCGTACAGGCACAGAACACCGAGGATCCCGCCGCCAAGAAGGCCATCTACGAGGAGGCCATCAAGTTCTATGACAAGGCCAAGGAACTCGATCCCGACATGCTGCAGGCCAAGTGGGGCTACAACCGCTATAATGCCTACTACAACTACTACGGTGCCGATGCTCCTGAGACCCAACAGGCCGAGGCTGACTCGAAGTAAAACTGAGTTACGCATCCCCGACACGCTGGGCTGTATTTATAGAATTTCTGTGGCGTTTATTTCCAAATAAGCGCCACACTTTTTTTAGAGAGTCACTTTAGAGAGAATGAGCATTTTTTGAAAAACAGGGTGTCAGGGTGTACAAACGCCCATATACACAGGGCTTTGCACCCTGTTTTGTAGGGTGTGAGGGTGTACAGAGGGTGTACAGGCTGTGAAAGGTAAATCTGCAATAACTTTAGACTTGCCAAGCAATGCCCTGCGCTCGAAAAGCATTGACTTTTCACTGAATTCTCGAGAGAATTGAGGCAAAAAGCAGTGCTTTAGCATCGTCAGGAGCCTTTGAACTCAGTGGGGACAGTTCCGGATGAGTTCAGTTCATGAAAAATCCCGCCGATTGGCGGGATTATCTTTATGTCTTAGTAGAACAACATCGACAGGCAGTAGGCCACGATCGTCGAGGTGATGACGCAGATAAGGCCTGGCATCATGAACGAGTGGTTCAGCAGGTACTTACCGATCACCGTGGTGCCAGAGCGGTCGAAGTTCACCGTGGCGATATCCGAAGGATAGTTCGGGATGAAGAAGTATCCATAGACGGAAGGCAGCACACCGAGGAGCACAGGACCTGCGATGCCGAGTTGGTAGGCCAGCGGCAGCATGGCCACCACGACGGCGCCCTGGGAGTTGATGAGCACGGACACCAGGAAGAACACGAGGGCGATGCTCCACGGATATTCCTTCACGATGTCGGCGAGCATCGACTGCATCTCAGACATGTAGTTGGAGAAGTAGGTGTCAGCCAGCCAGGCAATACCGTAGATGGCGACCACGGCCACCATACCAGACTGCCAGACGGGACCAGCCACGGCCTTCTTCGGAGCGGCCTTGCAGAAGATGATCATCAGCGCTGCGGCGGAGATCATCACGATCTGGATGACGAGGTTCATGGCCAACGGTTTCTGGAAGAACTCGGTCATGCCAGGAACGTGTATCTTGGCTTTGACAAGGGCATCGGCGGTCAGCGTCAGGTTATCGTTCACTACGAGCGGGTCGGTACCCTTGATCCCGCGCAGCGTGTCGTATGCGGGCAGCGCATTCTGGAAGATAGCGAAGAACACGATGACGGCGAGGGCGCCGAGGAAGATGAACACGGCGTTCTTGGCCGACTGGGGAATCTCCTTGTCGAGCGTCGTGGCGGAACTGCCGTAGATATAGTCGCGCTGGGCGGGATCCTTCAACTTAGCCTGGAACTGCGGGTCTTTGTCGAGGTCAAGACCACGGTGGAAGGAAGCGGCGGCAGCAGCCATCAGACCGCAGATGCATGCGGGGATGGAGATCATCAGCACGCGGGGGATGGTAATGTCGAACCCGTTGGCGTTGGAGATGGTCACGAAAGCCACCACGGCAGCGGCGATCGGCGAGCAGGTGATGCCCACCTGTGAGGCGATGGAGGCCACGCCGCAGGGACGCTCAGGACGGATGCCTTTCTTCAGGGCGATGTCGCAGATGATCGGCATCAGCGTATAGACCACGTGACCTGTTCCCACGAGCACCGTCAGGAAGAAGGTACACAGCGGGGCGAGGAAGGTGATGCGATCCGGATGCTTGCGGAGCAGTTTCTCCGCAATCTGAATCAGCCAGTCCATACCGCCTGAGGCCTGCATGATGCCCGCACAGGTGACGGCTGCGATGATGATGTAAATCACGTCGGTAGGAGGTGTGCCGGGCTTCAGGCCAAAGCCGAAGACGAGGATCGCCAGTCCGATACCGGAAATCGCTCCCAGAGCCAGGCTGCCGTAGCGTGAGCCTACCCACAATGCTCCGAGTACGATACAGAGTTGAAGAATCATTGTAAATGTTACCATAGATGTAATATTATAAAGTTTTTAAGTTATTGATCTGTAATCAGTGTGCAAATATACATAAATATTTTGAAATACAATACTTTTTTAGCAGAAATATTAAAAATATTTATTTCCCTTTGTTGGCTCGAATATTTTTAGTACCTTTGCGCCCTAATTAAAGTAAGAAGGTTAATAAGTAAAAAGGTAAAGATAGATATGGCTAAGAAATTTGCCGAGCACAACGGCTTGAACCTGACGCAGGTGAACAATGATATCCTGGAGATGTGGCGGGAGAAGAACGTGTTCTGGCGTTCCGTGGAGGAGCGTGAGGGCTGTCCGCAGTTCGTGTTCTTCGAGGGACCTCCCTCGGCCAACGGTCATCCGGGCATCCACCACGTGCTGGCGCGTACCATCAAGGACACCTTCAACCGCTACAAGACGATGAAGGGCTATCAGGTGAAGCGCAAGGCCGGCTGGGATACCCACGGTCTGCCCGTTGAGTTGGGCGTGGAGAAGGAACTCGGTATCACCAAGGCGGATATCGACAATAAGGAGTCGGAGAAGTACATCTCGACGGAGGACTACAACAAGAAGTGCCGCGAGAACGTGATGATGTTCACGCAGGAGTGGCGCGACCTGACGGAGAAGATGGGCTACTTCGTGGATCTCGACAATCCCTATATCACCTATGACAACAAGTATATCGAGACGCTGTGGTGGTTGCTTCAGCAGTTCTATAAGAAGGGTCTGCTCTATAAGGGCTACACCATCCAGCCGTATTCGCCCGCCGCTGGTACGGGATTGAGTTCGCACGAACTGAACCAGCCCGGCTGCTACCGTGACGTGAAGGACACGACGGTGACGGCCCTCTTCAAGGCTGTTAATCCGAAGGAAGAGTGGACGAAGTGGGGCGAGCCTTACTTCGTGGCCTGGACGACGACACCCTGGACACTGCCCTCAAACACGGCGCTCTGCGTAGGTCCGAAGATCGACTATGTGGCCGTGGAGACCTATAACGCCTACAACGGTGAGAAGATCACAATCATCCTGGCCGAGAGCCGCCTGAACGCCTATCTCGCTCCCGAGGGAAATATCACCGACGGTGAGGAGATGCCGGAATATAACAAGGGTGAGAAGTTCGTGCCCTATCGTATCGTGGGCCACTATACGGGTGAAGAACTTGTGGGTCTGAAGTACCAGCAGTTGATGCCCTGGGTGAAGCCCTCCGCCAAACTTGACGGTAATGCCGCCGACTATGTGAAGGCATACGCTGCCGAACATCCCGAGAAGGTCTTTACGGACGAGAACGGCAAGGATCAGTTCGTGGAGATGGAGAGCGAGGCTTTCCGCGTGATTCCCGGTGACTATGTGACCACGGAGGACGGTGCCGGTATCGTGCATATCGCCCCGACCTTCGGTGCCGACGACGCCAAGGTGGCCAAGGATGCCCATATCCCCAGTCTCTTCCTTATAAATAAGAAAGGTGAGACCCGTCCGATGGTCGATCTGCAGGGTAAGTACTACGTGATGGACGAACTCGACAGCCACTTCGTGCAGAAATGCGTCAACAAGGAGGGCTACGGCCACCACGCTGGTGACTACGTGAAGAATGCCTACGCCCCTGAGTTTAATAAGGACGGCAAGTACGACGAGCAGGCAGCCGCCAAGGCTGAGGACCTGAATATCGTGATCTGCATGGAGATGAAGCAGGAGGGTACGGCGCTGAAAATCGAGAAGCACGTACACAACTATCCCCACTGCTGGCGTACGGACAAGCCCGTGCTGTATTATCCCCTCGACTCCTGGTTTATCCGTTCGACAGCGAAGAAAGACCGTATGTTCGAACTCAACAAATCCATCAACTGGCAGCCGGAGAGTACGGGTACAGGCCGCTTCGGCAACTGGCTGGAGAACCTGAATGACTGGAACCTGTCGCGCAGCCGTTTCTGGGGCACCCCGCTGCCCATCTGGCGCGACGAGGACGGCAAGGAGATCTGCATTGGCAGTGTGGAGGAACTCTATAACGAGATCGAGAAGTCGGTCAAGGCTGGGTTCATGAAGAGCAATCCGCTGAAGGACAACGGTTTCGTGCCTGGCGACATGTCGAAGGAGAACTACGACAGGATCGACCTGCACCGTCCGTATGTGGATCATATCATCCTTGTCTCAGAGAGCGGTAAGCCCATGAAGCGCGAGATGGACCTGATTGATGTGTGGTTCGACTCCGGTTCGATGCCGTATGCCCAGGTGCATTATCCGTTTGAGAATGCCGACCTGATCGACAAGGGCATCGCCTTCCCCTGCGACTTCATCAACGAGGGTGTCGATCAGACGCGTGGCTGGTTCTTCACGCTCCATGCCATCGCCACGATGATCTTCGACTCGGTGGCTTTCAAGAACGTGATCTCCTCTGGTCTGGTGCTCGATGCCAAGGGCAATAAGATGTCGAAGCACGTGGGTAACGTGGTGAATCCGTTTGATATGATCGGGAAGTACGGCTCTGACGCCGTCCGCCTGTATATGATGACGAACTCCGAGCCCTGGGACAACCTGAAGTTCGATCCCGAGGGTGTCGATGAGGTGCGCCGTAAGTTCTTCGGTACCTTATATAATACGTATAGTTTCTTTGCCCTGTATGCCAATGTGGATGGCTTCGACCCGCAGACGGCACAGGTGCTCTTTGAGAAGCGTCCAGAGATCGACCGTTGGATCCTCTCCTGTCTGAACACGCTCATCAAGGGGGTGGAGGCAGAACTCGACGGCTACGATCCCACGCGTGCGGGCCGACTGATTGACGCCTTCGTCAATGACGACCTCTCAAACTGGTATGTCCGTCTGAACCGTAAGCGTTTCTGGGGTAAGGAGATGAGTGAGGATAAACTCAGTGCCTATCAGACGCTCTATACCTGTCTGATGACCGTCGCCAAACTGCTGGCACCGTTTGCGCCGTTCTATGCTGACCAGTTATATAAGGACCTCGGCGGTGCGCTCGACTCTGTTCACCTGGACAAGTTCCCCGTGGCCGACGATAGTCAGGTCAATCAGGATCTGGAGGCCCGTATGGAGATGGCCCAGAAGATCACGTCGATGGTGCTCGCCCTGCGCCGTAAGGTGAATATCAAGGTGCGCCAGCCGCTGCAGGCCATCATGATCCCTGCCGTGGATGCTGAGCAGAAGAAGCACATCGAGGCCGTGAAGAACCTGATCATGAACGAGGTGAACGTCAAGGAACTCCGTTTTGTGGAGGGTGCTGGCGTGCTGGTGAAGAAGGTGAAGTGCAACTTTCGCACGATGGGTAAGAAATACGGCAAACTGATGAAGAGCGTGGCCGCCACAATGGATGCTCTCTCGCAGGAACAGATAGCCGAACTGGAGAAGAACGGCCAGATTGCCATCAGCGTCGAAGGTCAGGATCTCATTGTCGAGGCTGTTGATGTCGATATCATCAGTGAGGATATCCCTGGCTGGCTGGTGGCCAATGAGGGTAATCTGACGGTGGCCCTCGAAGTCGAACTGACTGAGGAACTGAAGAACGAGGGTATGGCCCGTGAACTCATCAACCGCATCCAGAACATCCGTAAGGAGAGTGGCCTGGAGATCACTGACAGGATCAAGGTCTGCATTGCCCCGAATGATGAAGTCAGGAAGTCTGTAGAGAGTTTCGGAGACTACATCAAGACACAGGTGCTGGCAGATGATATCACACTGGAAGTCAATGATGGTCAGGAAGTTGAGTTCGATGACTTCAAGTTGAATATTAAAGTGGAAAAGAAATAGTATAATAAAAATATCAATAACTTATGGCAGAGAAAACCCGTTACAGTGACGAGGAACTGGAAGAGTTCCGTCAGATCATCAATGAGAAAATGGCTTTGGCCAAGCGTGACTATGAGCAGATGATGCGAGTATTGACCAATCAGGACAGTAACGACGTTGATGACACGTCACCCACCTACAAGGCCTTGGAGGAGGGTAGTGCCACCCAGTCGAAGGAGGAACTGATCTCGATGGCCGCCCGTCAGCAGAAGTTCATCCAGGGACTGAAAGCCGCACTGGTGCGTATTGAGAACAAGACCTACGGCATTGACCGAATCACTGGTAAACTGATTCCCAAGGAGCGTCTGCGCGCCGTGCCTCACGCTACGCTGAGTGTGGAGTCGAAGATGAATCAGGGCAAGAAGTGACGACGAGGACACCTCTGATCACCAAGGGCAGACTGGCGACACTGATAGTAGTCGCCATTCTCCTTATAGACCAGGCTATTAAGATCTGGGTCAAGACTTCGATGGCGCTCCATGAGAGCATCCATGTGTTCGACTGGTTCTATATCACGTTCATCGAAAATATGGGTATGGCCTTCGGGATGCAGTTGGGCAGTAAGATCGTGCTGTCGCTCTTCCGTGTCGTAGCCATCGCCTTCCTCGCCTATTATATTTGGATAGAGGTGAGGCGGAAGGCCCGCACTGGCTACATCGTCTGTCTGGCCATGGTTCTGGCGGGAGCAGCAGGGAATCTGATAGATTGTCTGTTTTATGGCCTCATCTTCAACGAGTCTTCCCCTTATTATATCTCTTATTTCGTGCCTTTCGGAACAGGCTATGCGCCATTCCTGATGGGTAAGGTGGTGGATATGTTCTACTTTCCCCTGATTGAGACGGAATGGCCGACGTGGATGCCTTTCGTGGGAGGAGAGCATTTTGTGTTCTTCAGTCCGGTGTTCAACTTCGCCGATGCGAGTATCAGCGTGAGTGTGGTGTTGCTCCTGTTGTTCTATCGCGAGGAGATTAGCAGTATATCACTTAGCAGGACGGTTCAGAAGTCAGAGGAGAAAGAACCATGAAACCACGTATCGTACAGCAGATCGTTCTCCTGGCTGTAGGGTTGCTATTGCTCTCAGACTGTAAGCCGAAAGTACCTAAGGAGTACATTCAGCCGGATGAGATGGAGGATCTGTTGTATGATTATTATGTGGCCCAGGCAATGGCATTCGAACCCAACTCGACGGAAAGCATGGACTATCGCCGCCAGTACAATATGGAACTGGTGCTGAAGAAGTATGGTCGTACCCAGGCTGATCTGGACTCTTCGCTGGTGTATTACTATATTCACATGGAGGATCTTTACAAGATCTTCGAGGGTGTACAGAAGCGGCTGAGTAAGCAGGCCCTGGAGTTAGGTGCCTCCACAAAGGAGGTGGAGCGTTTTACCACACAGTCGTTGTCAGGTGATACGACAGAGGTGTGGGAAGGTTCGCGCCAGGTGGTTCTCATTCCGAATCCCCCGTATAATGTCATGCAGTTCACCCAGAAAGCAGATACGTCCTACCATCGGGGAGATAGTTTCCTGATGACCTTTGGCAGCACGTTCCTGGTGCAGAGCGGTTCGAGGAATGCAAACTTAGTGCTGACGGTACGTTATGAGAATGACAGTATCGTTAGCCAGAATACGCAGATATCATCAGGTGTCACGACCTTGCACATTCCTCGCTGTACGTTGAAGGCGAAAGAACTGAAGGGCTTTGTCTATATGGCTAAGCGCCAGAGTTATGATAATTTAAACGATATGTGCGTACTCCTTTTGGATCATATCCAGTTGGTCAAGTTCCATCATCAGCAGGATGACGAGGAACTGGTGAAGCCGCTTGTCAACAGAGACTCCCTGAGAACTGACTCTATTCGCAGAGATTCGATCAAGCGGTCCTCCATGCACAGGTTAGGTCAAAGGCCTATGCCTGTAAGTGATGAGAATACGAAATCAAACATAAAACCAATAATTAAACGTTAGAACACTTATGAAATTCCGTCTATCATTGATGAATTTTATCGAGTTTGCCGTATGGGGTGCCTATCTGACCTGTATGGGAAACTATCTGGGAGTGGCAGGACTGGGCGACAAGATATCCTGGTTCTATGCTATTCAGGGAATAGTCAGCATCTTCATGCCTACACTGATGGGTATCATTGCTGACAAATACATACAGCCCCAACGCGTCTTGGGACTCTGTCATCTGGTGGCTGGCGCCTTTATGCTCGGCTGCTGGTGGCTTGGTTATCAGGCTGGCTTCGGACAGGAACTGGAGGACAAGTCACTGTTTATTGCCCTCTATACGCTGAGTGTGGCTTTCTTCATGCCGACAATCGCCCTGACGAATACCACGGCCTTTACCATTCTGAAGAACAACGGTCTCGACACGGTGAAGGATTTCCCGCCCATCCGTGTGCTGGGAACCGTGGGATTCATCATGACGATGTGGTTTGTGAACTGTGCCGTGTGGGAAGATGGCTCTTTCTCCCTGACGCTCGCCGACAATGCCCATAAGTTCCAATATACCTATATGCAGTTCTTCGTGTCAGGCATCTTGAGCATCGTACTGTTCGTATATTGCTTCACGCTGCCTCAGTGTAAGTTGGTGAAGAAGGAAACGAAAGTGTCGCTTGCTGAAAGTCTGGGACTCAATGCCTTCAGACTCTTCAAAACCAGACAGATGGCCCTGTTCTTTATCTTCTCGGCTCTGTTGGGTATGTGTCTGCAGGTCACGAATGGCTACGCTGGTCCGTTCATCACGAGTTTCAAGGGCAGTGCCGATGCAGCCGTGGCCACCTCGTTTGCTGCCAATAACGCCACGCTGCTGACAAGTATCTCTCAGATCAGTGAAGCATTGTGTATCCTGATGATACCGTTCTTCCTGAAGCGCTTCGGCATCAAGGTCGTCATGCTGATGTCGATGTTTGCCTGGGTGTTCCGCTTCGGCTTCTTCGGTGTGGGCAACCCCGCCATGCCTGGTGTGCTCTTGTTCATCCTCTCCTGTATCGTCTATGGCGTGGCCTTCGACTTCTTCAACGTGTCTGGAGGTATCTTTGTCGATCAGGAGTGTGAGCCCAGCATCAAGGCATCGGCTCAGGGACTGTTTATGATGATGACCAATGGTATCGGTGCCACGGTGGGAACACTGGCGGCTGGTGAGATCGTGAACTACTACTGCACATGGCAGGACGGATTCCTTCAGGGCGACTGGACTACCTGTTGGTTTATCTTCTCCGCCTTTGCACTGGTTGTTGGCGTGTCTTTCGCCTTGGTCTTCCATCCCGAAAAACAACGTTAGCCCATAGTCATGAAAGAGCGCAGATATTTCTTTGTCCCTGATGCTGCTCATCAGAAGGAACTGCCCCCCGATGAGGCCATGCACGCCATGCGTGTGTTGCGGCTGAAGGGTGGGGATGAGATCTTCCTGATGGATGGCGAGGGTTCTTTCTTCCGCGCAGAGATCACCGTGGCGGCCACCCACCACTGCTATTACGAGATACAGGAACAACTGCCTCAGCAGCCTCAGTGGGAGGGACATCTCCATCTGGCCATTGCTCCCACTAAGATGATGGAGCGCATGGAGTGGCTGATGGAGAAGGTGACTGAGGTCGGCGTGGATGAGGTGACGTTCCTTAACTGTGCTTTTTCAGAACGTAGGATTGTGAAGAAACCACGACTGGACAGAATCGTCATCTCCGCTGTCAAACAGAGCCATAAGGCATGGAAGCCCGTACTCCATGAGACAGAGGATTTCAGAACGTTTGTCAGCCAGCCGCGAAATGGCCGTAAATACATTGCGCATTGCTATGACGAGGTACTTCGTACCAACCTTTTCGATGAACTGCGCAAGCCCTCGGAAGAGAAGGACATCACGGTACTGATAGGTCCGGAGGGTGACTTCTCCATAGAGGAAGTGAAACTGGCCGTGGCGAATGGCTACCAGTCCGTGGATCTGGGCAGGAGCCGTCTGCGTACAGAGACAGCAGGACTGGCAGCGGTGATGATGATGCAACTTGCACTACAACGATAATTATTTTTAAACGACAAGAATATGACTGACGAGAAAATCATGGCTACCGTCAAGCCCGATGGTGAGTGCTGGCAGCCGGAAATTGAGAAAATGCCACGTGAGCAACTGAGGATGCTCCAAGTACAGAAATTAAAGGAGACTATCAACGTGTGCCTCAACTCCCCCTTCTACAAGAAGCGCCTGGGAGAACTGGGTATCACTGCAGACTCTATCCAGACGCCGGAGGACATCCGTAAGATCCCCTTCACCACGAAGCAGGACTTGCGCGAGAATTATCCGTTCGGCCTGGTAGGGGGTAACATGAATGAGGCGGTTCGTCTGCATTCCTCAAGTGGTACCACAGGCCAGCCGACCGTGGTAGTTTATTCTGAGCATGACATCTGTTCGTGGGCCAATATGATTGCCCGTAATATGTATATGGTGGGTTGTCGTAAGGAAGACGTATTCCAGAACTCCAGCGGCTATGGTATGTTCACGGGCGGCCTAGGCTTCCAGTATGGTTCCGAGTGGCTGGGGTGCATGACGTTGCCTGCCGGCTCTGGTTTCACCAAGCGCCAGATCAAGTTTATCACCGATTTCGGTACTACCTGTCTGCACGCTATCCCCTCTTATGCCATCCGTTTGGCTGAGGTGATCAAGGATGAGGGTATTGACATATCCAAGACTAAACTCCATACGCTCTTTATCGGAGCGGAGCCCCATACGGAGGAGCAGCGTCGTCGTATTGAGAAGATGCTGGGCGTAAAGGCTTACAACTCCTTTGGTATGACGGAGATGAACGGTCCTGGTGTCGCCTTCGAGTGTAAGTATCAGGACGGTATGCACCTCTGGGAGGACAACTATATCGTGGAGATCGTGGATCCTGACACCTTGGAGCCTGTGCCCGACGGTGAGATGGGTGAGATGGTGCTCACCACCCTTGACCGTACAATGATGCCTATATTAAGGTATCGCACGCGTGACCTTACCCGCATCATTCCTGGCGAGTGTAAGTGTGGACGTACCCACCGCCGTATCGACCGTATCAAAGGCCGCACCGACGATATGTTCATCATCAAGGGCGTTAATGTGTTCCCCATGCAGGTAGAGAAGATCCTCGTACAGTATCCTGGACTTGGTAGCAATTACCTCATCACCCTTGAAACCATTGACGATGTCGATGTGATGACCGTTGAGGTGGAACTCGAAGGTCTGGAGACCGATATCTATCCAGAGATGCAGAAGATGATGAAGGATATCCAGCGTGCCCTGAAAGAAGAAATCCTTCTCACACCGCAAGTAAAACTGGTGAAGAAAGGCAGTTTGCCAACGAGCGAGGGCAAGGCCGTCCGTGTGAAGGATCTCAGACCCAGCAGAGAATGAAGAAGTGGCTTGTAAGTTGTCTGCTGATACTTATCACCAGTGTTGGCTCCGCCCAGGAGCCGGCACTGCGTGACGTGTTCCGTCAGATACCCGACTCCCTGGTACCTTCACTCACCGTGAACAATCGTCTGGACTTCATAGACTTCATGGATTCCAACATGAAGGCTGTGGTCAGGAACCGGCTAGACGGAATCAGTGAGATGACGGCCCTGACGGATGACAGTCTTTCCATCAGGATGAGTGATGCCCTGCGGGTTGATATGCTGTTGCTCAAACTGGATACGCCAGTGGACACCATTCAGGATGTCGTGGTTTTTGCAGAGACTTTCCTGACGGACTCCATCTATGGTGAAACCGTAGTGAAGTTCTATACGCCTGATTGGCAACAGATTACAAATGATATTCCTTGGAATGAGATACAACAGAAACGCATTGAGAGCCTAACTCTGCAAAATATCCTTAAATGGAACGTGGATAGGTTGAATAAAAGTTAAATAGAGTGTCTTGCGCTAAATCAATTGTTTGATGTTACGCGAATTCTTTTTATCTTTGCGATGTGTTTTTCATGGTATTAGATTATTAAGGTTAATTATGAATCTTATTTATCGCGAGATAAGTATTATTCGAACTCCATGCGCAGTACAACATTTTGTAGTGCGAATGGTTCAAAAAAAGGGAGCCTGCGAAGGTTCCCTTTTTCCGTCTGTATCTGCTGTGTGTCAATAACTTCTGGCGATAATCACCCTGGCCTTTGAGGGTTTGCCGCTCACCATGTCTGTACCAGGTGTCTGCTCCACGCCGAAGGGCACGCAGCGGATGGTGGCCTGCGTCTCTTCCTTGATCTGTGCCTCGGTCTCGGCAGTGCCGTCCCAGTGGCAGAGGAAGAAACCGCCGTCCTTGATCTTCTCCTTGAACTCCTCGTAGTTGTCGCACTCGAAGATATGGGCATCGCGATAGGCCTTGGCCTTCTCGAAGATGTTCTTCTGGATATCCTCGAGCAACTGCTCCACGTATTCGGTGATACCCTCAATGGAGCGTGTTTCCTTCTCCAGTGTGTCACGGCGCATCACCTCGATGGTGCCGTTCTCCAGGTCGCGGGCACCGAGCACCAGACGTACGGGCACGCCCTTCAGCTCGTAGTCGGCAAACTTGAAGCCAGGACGTTTGTT
>JAFRMM010000096.1 GCA_017430675.1 Prevotella sp. | reverse complement strand
GGGAAGGAGAACGTCGATGTCTCCATCACTGGTAACTTTACCAACCCCACCCGTTTCCAGCACCCCGTAGCAGGTACCTATAAGAAGGAGCGCGTGCTCGCTGGCAAGCCCTACTTCTCAGTGGCCTCCGGTGGTGGTACTGGTCGTACCCTGCACCCCGATAACATGGCTGCCGGTCCCGCTTCTTACGGTATGACCGACACCCTGGGCCGTATGCACAGCGATGCTCAGTTCGCAGGTTCTTCTTCAGTGCCTGCACACGTGGAGATGATGGGCTTCCTGGGTATGGGTAACAACCCGATGGTGGGTGCTACCGTTTCCGTGGCTGTGGCTATCGACCTTGCCATCAACAAGAAGTAAAATCTTATTTAAATATCAAAATGAAAGCCTCGCCAATCGGCGGGGCTTTCATTTTTGTCTCTAGGGAATCCTAGGGATTCCTAGGCTATCCTAGGATTTCCTAGATCTCAAAATCGAAGCAAGAACGCTGGACGGTGTAAGGCCTTACCTTACCATTTGCTACCGCCACGTGCTCGGGGTGCTTGGCATAGCCCTTGAGGGCCTCTTCGCTCTCGAGGGTGCTGTCGAGCATGACGTCGGCATTCGACGAGGCCAGACGGCCGTCGATGTGTACTTTGACGTCGAGGAGTCCGGGAACCTTACCTACCAGTCCTTCCAAACCTGCTTTGATACCTGCCTTGACGGCTTGCTTCTCTTCTTCAGAGAGTTCTGGATTCAGTGTCCAGAGAATGATGTGCTTAACCATAATTGTAAAATTTTCAAACCACGAATGACACAAATTACACGAATTCAATCATTCGGGGGTGTTAATATTAGGAATGATGAGTTGTTCCAAATTGAACGCAGCGGCTAACTCAAAGTGCATCCGCTTGCCCGCTGTGGGATGTATGAGGGTGATGGCCTGTGCCTGGAGATACAGGCGGTCGCTCTTCGTGCCATAGAGTTCATCGCCCAGGATCGGACAGCCGAGACCGTCGGGGTGGGCACAGTGCATGCGCAACTGGTGGGTGCGTCCCGTGTGGGGCCAGAGGGCGAGGAGGGACTTTCCCCCCTGTTTTGCCAATACCCGATACTCGGTGATGGCGCGTTTGCCTGATTCATGATCGATCACCTGACGGGGACGGTTCATGGGGTCACAGAGCAGCGGCAGGTCGATGACACCATGCTCCTTGGCGGGGATGCCCTCCACGATGGCGAGGTATTTCTTCTTGACGGAGCGGCTGGTGAACTGTTCCTGCATATCCTGATAGGCCTCTTTGGTCTTCGACACCAGGATAATGCCCGATGTCCACATATCCAGACGATGCACCAGCATGGCACCCGGCCATCGCTCCTGCGCCCAGGTGGCCACGGAGTAGTCTTCCGTCCTGCCAGGGACGCTCAGCAGTCCTGACGGTTTGTTGAGTACCGCCATCGTCTCGTCCTCATAGACGATCTCGGGGATAAGGTGCGGGAAACCTGTCTCTTCAGGATTGGGATCCACGTCGAGCCCCTGCAGCATCCACGTGAGCACGGGCTTGCACTTCCCGCGACAGGCGGGGTAGAACTGTCCGTGATGCCTCACTTCGCTCTTGGGCGACGGTCCCCACCAGAACTCCGCCATGCAGACAGGCTTCAGACCGTGTAGATAGGCATATTGCAGCAGTTTCGGCGCACAGCAGTCGCCCGTGCCGCCAGGGGGCAGGGGGTAGCGGTTCCGGATGCGTGGCGAACAGTGGTAGTCCTGCCACACATCGACGAGGTCTTTCGTCTCGCCTCTGGCATTCAGGAAACGATACTGGTGGAAGAGCCAGAGTTGGAGATCCTGCGACATCTTTTTAGAGGTAAGAGGTGAGAGGCGAGAGGTAAGGGATATCTCACGTTCCTTCTGCTTGAAATAGCCGTCAGGCTGCTGGGCATCGAAGACAGGCGGCACGAAGTAGTCCCAGTCGTTCCTGCCTTCAAGTAGTCCGGAGTAGGCGGCGAGGAAGCCACCCTCCACCACCAGCACACCGAACATCTTCCCCTCCGTGAGTTGCATCTTGGTTAGTTCCTTCTTCACCTCCTCCGCTGCCAACAGGCACAGCGGATGAGGCTCGTAGCAGAACGGATAGGTGAACCGCCCTGGCTTCGGAATATCTGTGTCAAGTGGATGAACTATCAATGTTCTCAATGTTCAATCTACAGCAGGTCGAGGCATTTCTCCACGGGGATGCCACGGTTCTTGTCATCCGTATCCTTGTAGCGCTCGATCATGCGGAACACGGTGTCCATGGCCGTACGGGTGCTGATGCGGAGACTTTCCCCGTTCAGCAGGTGGCCGATGAGCACGGCCGAGAAGATGTCGCCTGTGCCGTGGAAGAGTCCGGGGATCTCGTGATACTCCAGGTGGAAGTAACTGTCGTTGCAGTGGTTATAGCCAGCCACGGCGTTCTGGCCGTCGATCTTACAACTGGTGATGAGGGCCGACTTGGTGCCAAGTTTGCAGAGTCTGTCGAGCAGGTCGCCGGCCTCCTCCCACGAGATACCCTCCATCTTGATGGGGGTGTTCGTCAGGTAACAGGCCTCGGTATAGTTGGGGAAGGTGAGGTGCGCCACACTGACCATCTCGCGCATCAGTTCCACCTGGCGCTCCGTCATGCCGTTGTAGAGCCGTCCGCCGTCGCCGAGGATGGGATCCACAAAGACCGTCGTGCCCTGTGGGCCCTGTTCCTTGCAGTAGCCCGCCACGAGTCTGGCCTGTTCCTCACTGAACATCAGACCCGTGCAGACGGCATCGAACGAGAAGCCCAGTTCCTTCCACACGGGCAAGGTGCCGCGGATATACTCCGTGGTGTCCTGGATATTGAACTTCCCGTAGTCGAGCGTGTTCGACACGAGGGCCGTCGGCAGACTATATGTCGGAATACCGAGATACGACAGGATGGGCAGCATGGCGCCCATGCCCACCTTGCCGTAGCCCACGACGTCGTTGATCAGCAGTATCTGTTTCATTCTGGATGCAAAGGTACGAAAATATGCTGAAAAAACAGTCCGTTTTTGGGAAGATTAACGCAAACGCGCAGCGCATTTTCCCTTCAGCCGAGGTGTAAGTGCTTGTGTCTCAGCCCATAGCGCTGAAGGGTCTTTTTCCATGCAGATGTCATCTACAGAGGGTCCGCCTCGTTCCTGTGGTGTTGCTTCATAGTAATTTGACAATTGTCAAACGATCATCTGACAATTGTCAAATAATCGTCCGACAATTGTCAAATGACATTATCCTATAATTATAGGATAGTAATCCATTCCCCCAGGAACCGCCCTCATCTCCCCCAGAAAGGGGCTATCATGATATTCCCTTCAGCGCTATGGGCTGAGACACAAGCACTTACACCTCGGCTGAAAGGAAAATGCAATCAGGATTTTTATTTTGTTTCACGCGGTGAGCGGACGTATTTCATGAAATCGTCGATGAGTCTGATGTGCTTCTGATTGGGTGTTTCTATCAGTGATGCACCGTTGTTAAACTGCATGACGGTGGCCTTGCCCTCCTCAAAGACGGGCCAGTAGGGCAGTCCCTCGCCATTGGGATTGCCACCCGTCTTGGCGAAGTTCACCCAATACTGCTGCATCAGGTCGCTCACCTTCTTTTCCTGTGGATACTTTTCGGCCTCATCGTCGAAGGCACCTTTCAGGTACATCATATCATCAGCATGGGCAGCACCGCGGCGATGGCCCTTGGCATAGACGGTGCGATCAGAATTCTGAGCCAGATAGGCAGAATAGACGGGACTCTTACCTGTCTTCTTCTGTAGGGTAGTCCAGGCGTATGCTGGCCATCCGAAGCCAACGTCGCGTGTAAAGTCACGCATGCTGAAAAGCCGTTCCTCATCAGTGGTGCCAGGATAAACGGCCTTGGCGCTGTCAGCCCATTGGCCAGGCAACTGACTCATCTGGCGGTTGTAGTCATCGACACTCACGGAGTCATAATCTACGGCTCCCTCGTCGCTGTTGTGCATAATCAGCACTGGCACATCGTTATAGTTGCCCTTCTCATAGAGGTCGTAGATGGGCTCTGGGATCACATAGCCATCGACGATGGGCACGCACAACTGGAAGTTGGCATCATTACCTGTGAGTTCCCTGGCATCCATCTGGCGCATCTCCGCGATGGAGTTTTTCTTCACCTGGCCCATGAACATCTGGCCGTACATCTGGGCTATCTCCTGATTGACCACGTTCATGGGCGACATCATGGCTCCGCTCTGACTGATACAGGCGCGGAACAACCCCTTGGCCAGCGGTGAGGCACAGAGGATATGACAACTCATGGCCCCTGCCGACTCTCCAAAGATGGTGACCTTCGCAGGGTCGCCGCCAAAGTTCCTGATGTTGCGCTGTACCCACTGCAGGGCGAAGACCTGATCCAGTATGCCATAGTTACCAGAGTGTCCGTCCGACTCCTTAGCCAGATCGGCATGAGCCATGAATCCCAGGGCTCCTGCGCGATACTCGATGGAGACGGCTACGACTCCTCTGCGGGCCAGACTCTGCCACAGGTCTCCACCATAATGTTCCGTACGGAAAGCACCACCGTGTATGAACACCATCACAGGCAGGGCTTCGTCAGTGCTCTTGGCTGGTGTGGTGACACTCAGATAGAGACAGTCCTCACTCATCATGTCGTACTTCACGTAACTCTTTTCGGGCTGGGGAGGCCACTTGGCCACATCCTCTGCCTTCAGCACGCCCTTCCAGGGCAGTGCGGGCTGTGGTGCCTTCCATCGCAGGTCGCCCACGGGTGGCGCTGCGTATGGAATGGCTTTATACACGGCGACGTCTGTTCCGTCGAGAACACCCTCAACGTCGCCTGTCTCTACATGCGTTCTCAGTAGCGGCTGTGTCTGCCCCGCCATTGTGACGAGTGTGAGCAGTAATGTTGATAATAGTTTCTTCATGCAGTTATTTCTTGATACGTTGATTTTTATCTCTTCCATATTATTCTATGATGATTCTATGATGGTAATTAAACAGTTTCTGATTGTCTCTGAGTTGCTGGACGTCAAGGGGCAGCACGCAACCAGACCAGTTGGCGCCCCAGGCGTTGAAGGGCTCTCCTGCTGGTACGATGTAGGTGAATTTCGTCAGTTCGAGGGGTATCGGATCGAACACCAGCACGTAGGCCACATAGTCGCCCGCATTGCCTTTCATGAAGAACAACTCGTCGAGCGGCAGACCCTGCACCTCGCGGATCTTATACTGATGACCCGTGTCGTCGAGCAGTTTGATGTCATGGTCGAAACTCCAGTACTCCGTGGTCCAGTTCTGCTCATAGCCGATGGCGATATAGGTAGCCTCAGGCGTGCGCCAGAGTGCCATCGTCCCATCCATCACGGGTTTTATCAGATGGGCATCCGTCATCACCTTCCACGTGTTCCAGTTCTGCATGTCGTAGGGCTTGTCCTCCCACATGTGCTCCTTCTCGATACGGGGCTTGCGCAACTGCGGGATGGTATCGTAGTCCAGTGGCTGCCATGTGCCAAACACCTGATGGCGGACAGTGACGGGAGCGCCCATCATGCCCCAGTTCGGGATGCCATATATCCTGATATCCTTTGTCGTCTCCGCCAGTGGTGCGAAGAAGATCTTCAGATCGACGACGTCGCCCTTCTTGGCCCTGATGGTGAAGTGCTTGCGATAGGTGTCTGGCTCCGTACGGCGGATACGGTATTGTGCGCCCGTCTCCTGATCCACGAGACAGGTCTCTTCTGAGGTCAGCCACAGGTTGGTCACCTCGTCGGCGGGCATCTGGAAGTAGCAGTGTAGCACGGTCTCATGGTTCTCTTCTGTCAGGCGCCAACTCATGGGGATATAGGAGTGGTCGTCCTGAGGCATATTGGCCATCTCTGGGAATATCTTCAGATAATCCTTCTCTATGGCGACATTCTTGGCTTCGCAATAGTCCTTGATCCACTCCATATTCGTCTTATGCCAGACAGCGGTCGTCTTGTTGGACTTGATGGACTTCTTGACTTCTGGCCGTGCCACGAATATACCAGGACTTTTGGCATATTCTGTCACACTATTCTTCTGGTACTGTAAGGTAGCGCTTATAACGTTTGTCTGCGCCTGCAAGGTGAGACCTGTCATCGCCAGGAGGCTCATTAAAAAGATTCTCTTCATAGGGCTTCGTTTTTAATATTGTAATGAACTATAGATGGTATGCGTCAGTTGTTCGCGATAATCCTGATAGCAGGATGATGGGACGTCGGCCTCTATCGGCGAGTGGGTGCTGTAGAGTAGGATGCGGTTGCCATTGACGCGCTCGGCTATCCAGAGATACTTTTCATTCTTGCGCAGATCCTTCAGGGTGAAGAAGAGTTGTTGGTGGGAGATGTTCAGCAGATAACCCGGTGTCGCGCTGTCGTACCAGCAAGCGGCTTGCAGCAGTCGCCCGAAGACGTCGAACGTTTCCGTGTCGTCGAAGACGTAGGCATTGCTGATGATCGTGCTGTCGCTGCTGTCAGGGGCGCAATTCAGCGGCACGGCTTCCACCTCGTTGAAATCAGCCATCTTCGCGATGAACTCATCCATACGCGCGGGATCCTTATATATTGTATCCACTGCGTTTTGGATGGCGGCGTAATGGACTTGCGGCTTGTCGGCTGGTACAGGAAGTGGGAGGTAATCGGTACGGTCATAGGACTTGGGATCGTCAGACGCCTGCTGCCGTGACTCCTTTTTGGGGGCTCTCTCCGTTTTTTGCTGGTTTCCCGTGGTGACAGGAGCCGCTTTTGGGGAATCGTCTTCTCTTTGGACGGTGTTAGTCACTGCCTGAGCGACGACGGATGGCTCCTGAGGATGGTCATTTGGCTCCGGCCAGACAAGAAACAGTGCTATGGCCACACAGGCGGCTACGGCCAGGATGGCAGACCAACGCCAGCCGACGATACGGGCCTTGCCTTCATCCTCCTGATGGTCCGGCTCTGCATCCTGTTGGCCAGGCTCCAGATCGGGCAGGCTGCTCATGATACGATCCGTCAGTGCTTCAGGATTGTCGATCATGGGTTGTTGGCCTCTCAGCCTTTCGAGTATGTCATCTGTCTTATTCATATCCTAATTCCTTGAGTCGTCTTTTTACTGTCTGGCGGGCCACGAAGAGGTTGCTCTTGATCTGTTTGGCATCAAACCCTGTGATCTGCTCCGCTTCTGCTGAGGAGAGCCCTTCGAGTTGGATGAGCGTAAACACCAGCCGTTGCTTCTCGCTGAGGCCCTCGACGATGGTCTTTACGATAGACACCCATTCCCTGTTCTCCAGCGTCCGTTGGTTGTCGTTGTCAGAGGCAAAGCGTCGCAGGACCAACTTATCCTCTGGCATGCTCACGACGCTGTTGGCTCGTCTCAGTTTGTCGATGCACAGACGGGAGGCAATGGTATAGATCCATGTGCCGATGCTCTTCTGCTGATCCAGGTCCCTGATGTGCTGCCACACTCGGATGAATGTTTCCTGCACCATGTCCTTGGCCTCCTCTTCGTCGCACAGCATCTTCAGCGCCAGCGAAAAGATCATCCGCTGATGCGTCTGTACCACCCATCTGAAAGCATCCTTGTCGCCACGCTGGCAACGGGTGATGATGTCGCGCTCTATCTGAGTCATTGATTGCTAACTCTATCTAATATACGGTTAAGGTAGGCAAAAGTCAAAAAACACATGATAATATCTGCAATATTTATGTTATTATTCTTCTTTGTTGAAAACTTGGTTTCCGACGATTCTATACTGATTTTCAATTACTTGCATCATTCTTAACTATTTTTAGCCAAATAAACCGCACGGTCTGAGGCGGTCAGAGGCGATTCATTGGCAGGTTGGACAAACATATTGCTTCCTTAAAGTAAAGTCAAACTGCAGTCCGCCGCCATCAGCTTTCTTAGCACTTATC
>JAFRMM010000012.1 GCA_017430675.1 Prevotella sp. | reverse complement strand
TGGTAAACTGATTGGTGCTGCTCAGCGCGTTCCGACTCCTACAGGTTCTACCACGATCCTGCACGCTGTTGTGAAGGGTGAGGTGACTGTTGAGGGTATCAACGCTGCTATGAAGGCTGCTCAGAACGAGTCATTCGGTTATACTGAGGAGAAACTCGTTTCCAGCGACATCATCGGTATGAAGTTCGGTTCACTGTTCGATGCTAACCAGACCATGGTTTCTAAGATCGGTGACGGCAACTCTCTCGTACAGGTTGTGGCATGGTACGACAATGAGAATTCTTACACTTCTCAGATGGTTCGCACCATTAAGTACCTCGCTGAACTGAAATAATCGACTTCAGAGCAAATAAGCGAAAATAAGAACCGTCCGATATTTGTCGGACGGTTTTTTTGTTTTTTAACGGACAGTGCGCACGGGATTGTGAAAAATATATTATTTTTGCCGAAGTTTAATCAAAGATAAACCATCTATGCAGAATAATATGGGAAAGAGCATTATCATGAGGGTAGAAATATGAAGAAGGTATTTGCATGCTTTTTGTTTTTGGTTGCAGGGCTCTCGGCAGTCCGTGCCGATGATGGGGGTAAGACCTTTCTTGAACGATTTTATCAGGAGGGTGCTGAATGCTGGTTTGACAATGGTTTCTTAAAGCGCTACCTTACGCAGAATGCCTTGAAGTATCTGCACGATAGTTATGACTACGATGACGATTCGGGCGAAGGTTTGGCCATGTGGCTCTTCTATCAGGAAGGCGGCTGGGATATAGGCGACTTCAAGGAGTTTCTGGTGACGAAGGTGAAGGACAATACCTACCGCGTGACCTGTCATGCCGATTTCAACGAGGATACCTATGAATATACCGTTGTGTTCGGTCTCGTCAGGGATGGCAACACCTGGAAGATCGATACCATCAAGCCGGGAAAGGGCGACATTATCGTCAGTGACCCAGGCATCCAAAATGGCTCGCGGTGGAACATCGGCAGTTGTGACTATACGGCCAAGGTGAATGTTGATCGGACTATCACCTTCAATGCGATGGCGGAGGGCGAAGAACTGATGTTCCGTCTGACGCCCAACTACAGCAAGGAGGATGAATACATTCTTAGCGACGAGCCTGCTGCCGATGGTACGAACCCTTTCAGCGATACACCCCGTGTGAAATTCATCGACAAGTATGGCACGAAACTGCTCTGTCTCTACGACCAGAGTGGACTGCTGCAGCATGTACTCGACGGCAAGACAAGACTCAATGGCGAGCAAGAAGCAAAGAGCAAGTGGGACATACAACTGAGCGGCTACTATACCGACCGTTACGGTGATACGTTGCAGATCAGCAGTGGTGTCATCTACGAAAAGGGTGTGGCACGGGCCACCTACGAGCATATCCCCTTCAATGGTACCATCACTGGAGTCATGCGCATCAGCGGAAACACCCACCTTGATGGTTTATGGGAGGCTGTCGTAACGCTTGACGGATTGACTCTCTACGAAGTGGCGGAGGATGAGTACGGCATCTACCACCGCAAGGGGAATAAGGAAATATTGACCTGGGCTCGCAACGACTTCCCCCGCTTTAACTACACCTGGGTCATCCTACTTAACGACGGACAGTTCCGTCGCCTGAAGAAATCTACTCTCCGCATCATGCGTAACGAGATTCTCGCCCGTAATGGCTACCGCTTCCAGTCGAAGGATCTCGAAGAGTACTTCTCCAAATGGTCGTGGTATCGTCCAATCGAATCCAACGACGATGTGAAGCCTAACGAAACAGAGATGCTTAACCTCGCACTTATCAAGGCCGAAGAGGCAAAATCTGACGATGAGCGTTACGTCAAAGAAGAATGATATGATCATGATCACGATACTCGGTCCGACGGCCTCGGGGAAGACCCCTGTGGCTGCACGACTGGCTTCGGAGATTGGTGGGGAGATTATCTCGGCAGATTCCCGTCAGGTCTATCGTCGTATGGACATCGGTACGGGCAAGGACCTGGCCGACTACGTCGTTGATGGCCAGCAGATACCGTATCATCTAATCGATATTCGCGAGCCGGGCACGAAGTACAATCTCTTTGAGTACCAGCAGGACTTCTATGACGCGTATCAAGACATCCGGAGTAGGGGAACGGTGCCCATCCTCTGCGGGGGTACAGGACTCTATATCGAGGCCGTGCTGAAAGGTTATCATCTCTCCCCTGTGCCGCAGAACCAGGCGCTGCGCGATAGTCTGGAGGGGAAATCGCTTGAGGAACTGACGCAGATGCTGACGGAACTGAAAACCAAGACGGGGTCGAATATGCACAACACCACTGATGTTGATTCCTGCCAACGTGCCATCCGTGCCATCGAGATAGAGACTTACAACCTGCAGCATCCTATGCCGAAAAGGGAATTGCCGTCTGTGGATTCCGTTATCATTGGCATCAGCATCAATCGCGAACTGCGCCGCGAGAAGATCACACGACGGTTGAAGGCACGCTTGGATAACGGTATGGTGGAAGAGGTGAGAGCCCTGCTTGACGAGGGAATCCCAGCGGAAGACCTTATTTACTATGGGCTGGAGTATAAGTTCGTGACGGAATACCTGACAGGACAGACATCCTACGATGAGATGTTCACGCACCTTGAGATAGCCATTCATCAGTTTGCCAAACGTCAGATGACCTGGTTCCGTGGGATGGAACGTCGTGGGTTCAACATCCATTGGATTGACGGTTTGCTGCCAATGGACGATAAGATAAGTCAGATCAGGCAGATAGCCCGTCAATAATTATCATACGAAAAAATGCCGTCCGATTTTGTTGGATGACAATTTTTTATTATATTTGCACGCAGAATGATGAACGTTACAGATGAAAGCAACAGAAACTACTAAATGGGGCATCTTGTATTGTCCCAAGACAGGCATCACCAACAAGCGCAAGCGCTGGGAGAAGATTCAAAAGGTGCTCGACGAGCGCAAGGTGGAATACGATTTTGTGCAGAGCGAGACCAGTGATAGTGTGGAGCGTCTTTTCAAGATGATGATCTCGAATGGCTATAAGACCATTATCATCGTTGGCGGCGACTCCGCCCTGAACGATGCCGTGAACTGTCTGATGATGGAGGAGCAGGCCGTTAGGGACGGTATCGCCCTGGGGGTGATACCGAATGGTGTGATGAACGATTTCGCCCGTTTCTGGGAGTTTGACGAGGATCATATCGAACAGACCGTTGACTGGCTTCTTCAGCGCCGTATCCGTAAGGTCGATCTCGGCTGTATCCGCTACACCAACTCGAAAGACGAGAAGTGTCACCGCTATTTCCTGAACTGTATCAATATCGGTATGACGGCAGACATCATGAATCTGCGCCGTCAGACACGGCGGTTGTTCGGCTCGCGTACCTTATCTTTTATATCGTCGCTTTTTGTGATGCTCTTCCACCGCATGGAATACAAGATGAAACTCAGGATCAATTCCGACGTGATCGACCGCAAGGTGATGACGGTATGCGTGGGCTCCGGCCCGGGTTACGGACAGACACCCAACGCTGTGCCCTATAACGGGATGCTCGACGTCAGCGTCGTCTATCATCCTGAGGTGGTGCAGTTGATTGAGGGCCTCTGGCTGTTGGTGACGGGACGCTTCCTCAATCACCGCAGTGTGCATCCCTTCCGCACGAAGGAAATCCATGTCGATTATGCCAAGCATGCCATGGTCGGTATCGACGGCCGACTGATGAAAACACCTGTCGGACCCTATCAGATCAGTGTGGAACAGGAGGTCGTCAACTTCCTGATTCCTACATAAAAATTGTTAAATATCCTGATTTCCTTTGCAGACTGCGTAAAAATTCCTACCTTTGGAGAATTAATACTAATATTTCAATAATTAAATACCTTTAGACAGGAACTATGAGTTATTTACGATTAGAAAAAGCCGTGATGACTAACCTACAGGAAAGTCTCCGTCGTGAATTCCTTCGGACCAACCGTTCTGGCGCCTACAGCAGTTCTACGCTCGTGGATTGCAACACGCGTAAGTACCATGGTCTGCTGGTTGTGCCTGTACCAGAACTCGACGACGAGAACCATGTGCTCTTGTCCTCGCTCGACTGTACGGTCATCCAGCATGGGGCGGAATTCAACCTGGGACTCCACAAGTATCAGGGCAACACGTTCAGTCCTAACGGACACAAGTACATCAGAGAGTTTGATGCCGGCACCGTGCCTACGACCACATATCGCGTGGGTGGCGTCGTGTTGAAGAAGGAAGTGATCTTCCAGCATTATGAGGACCGGATCCTGATCCGCTATACGCTGGTGGATGCCCATTCGGCCACGACCTTGCGCTTCCGGCCCTTCCTGGCTTTCCGCTCTGTGCGTCAGTTCACGCATGAGAACTCCATCGCCAGCCGTGAGTACAAACCGGTCGATAACGGCATCAAGACCTGTATGTATGCCGGCTATCCCGACCTCTTTATGCAGTTCTCCAAGAAGAATGAGTTTATCTTCCAGCCCGACTGGTATCGCGGCATCGAGTATCCGAAGGAGCAGGAGCGCGGCTACGCCTCCAATGAGGATCTCTACGTGCCTGGCTATTTCGAGATGCCGATCAAGAAAGGCGAGAGCATCGTCTTCTCAGCCTCAACCTCCCAGATCAAGACGTCGTCGCTGAAGGCGCTGTTCGACAAGGAAGTGAACGAGCGCGTGCCTCGCGACAACTTCTACCATTGTCTGGTCACTGCCGCCCACCAGTTCCATAACCGTCAGAAGAACGATGACCGTTATCTCCTGGCAGGCTATCCCTGGTTCAAAGCCCGTGCCCGTGACACGTTTATCGCCCTCCCTGGCTTGACACTGGCTATTGGCGAGCAGGACTATTTCGAACTGGTGATGAAGACTGCCGAGCGTGGTCTCCGCGAGTTTATGCAGGAGAAGCCGCTGAGTGTGAAGATATACGAGATAGAGCAGCCTGACGTGCCCCTGTGGGCTGTATGGGCCATCCAGCAGTATGCCAAGGATGCCGGCAAGGAGAAGTGCTATGCCAAGTATGGCAAACTGCTCAACGACATCGTGAAGTACATCGAGAAGGGCGGCCATCCGAACCTCCGTCTCGATGACAACGGCCTGCTCTACTCCAATGGCCGTGACCGTGCCGTGACGTGGATGAACTCCACGGCCAACGGCCGTCCCGTGGTGCCGCGCTCTGGCTATATCGTGGAGTTCAATGCCCTCTGGTATAACGCCCTGAAGTTCTGTGCCTCGATGGCTGCCGACCGTAAGGACGAGAAGGCTGCCGCCCATCTGGAGGAACTCGCCGCCAAGGTGAAGGAGTCGTTCGTGGAGACCTTCGTCAATGAGTATGGCTATCTGCTAGACTATGTCGATGGTAATATGATGGACTGGAGTGTCCGTCCGAATATGATCTTCGCCGTGGCCCTCGACTACTCACCGCTGTCCCAGCAGCAGATGAAGAGCGTGGTGGATATCTGCACCCGTGAGTTGCTCACGCCGAAGGGTCTGCGCTCCCTCTCTCCGAAGAGCGGTGGTTACAACCCGATCTATGTCGGTCCGCAGACCCAGCGCGACTATGCCTACCATCAGGGAACGGCCTGGCCCTGGCTCGGCGGTTTCTACATGGAGGCCTGCCTGAAACTCTACAAGCGCAGCCGTCTGAGTTTCATCGAGCGTCAACTCGTGGGCTATGAGGACGAGATGGACTACCATGCCATCGGCACGATTTCCGAACTCTTCGACGGTAACCCGCCGTTCCATGGGCGCGGCGCCATGTCGTTTGCCATGAACGTGGCGGAGATCCTGCGCACGCTGCAACTCATGGATAAGTATTCATATCAAAAATAAGGAGGAACGACGATGAAAGTATTAATGTTTGGATGGGAGTATCCTCCTCACGTATTCGGTGGCCTCGCCACTGCTAACTATGGTATCTCCGAAGGCCTGAAAGCCCAGGGGGATATAGAGACCGTGCTCTGTCTGCCTCATCCCTTCGGTGATGAGAGCCAGCATGCCTGTCGTATCGTCGCCATGAATGCTGTGCCTATCGCTTACCGCGATGTCGATTACGACTATGTGAAGAGCCGTGTGGGCAACATCATGGATCCTGACTACTATTTCAAACTCCGTGAGCATATCTATGCCGACTTCAACTATATGAACGTGAACGACCTCGGTGCGATGGAGTTCGCGGGGGGCTATCCCGGTAATCTGCATGAGGAGATCAACAACTACTCGATCATTGCCGGACAGGTGGCCCGCACGGAGGAGTTCGACATCATCCATGCCCACGACTGGCTCACCTTCCCCGCTGGCATCCATGCCAAGCAGGTGAGCGGCAAGCCCCTGTGCATCCATGTGCATGCCACGGATTTCGACCGTAGCCGCGGTAAGGTGAACCCCACCGTCTATTCGATCGAGAAGAACGGTATGGACTGGGCCGACTGTATCATGTGCGTGTCGGAACTGACGCGACAGACGGTCATCAACCAGTACCACCAGGATCCGCGCAAGTGCTACACGGTGCATAATGCCGTCTATCCGCTGCCCGACGAGTATCAGGCCATCCCGCGCCCCGACCACACGGGCAAGGAGAAGGTGGTGACGTTCCTCGGCCGCATCACGATGCAGAAGGGTCCCGAGTACTTCGTGGAGGCTGCTACGATGGTGCTCCACCGCACACGTAACGTCCGTTTCTGCATGGCAGGCTCGGGCGACATGATGGATGCGATGATCCACCTTGCTGCCGAGCGCGGCATCGCCGACCGTTTCCACTTCCCTGGTTTCATGCGCGGCAAGCAGGTCTATGAGTGCCTGAAAGCATCTGATGTATATGTGATGCCTTCCGTGAGTGAACCCTTCGGTATCTCTCCACTGGAGGCCATGCAGTGCGGTACGCCTTCGATCATCTCGAAGCAGAGTGGCTGTGCTGAGATCCTCGACAACTGTATCAAGGTTGACTACTGGGACATCCACGCCCTGGCTGATGCCATCTATTCGATCTGCCACAACGAGTCGCTCTTCCAGTACCTCAAGGAGGAGGGCAAGCGCGAGGTTGATCAGATTACCTGGGAGAAGGTCGGCACATGGATCCGCACACTCTATCGCCGCACACTCGGCTGGGAACAGTAACTAATTGAAAATTGATAATTGAAAATTGATAATTATGAAAACGATTTGTTTATATTTCGAGATACATCAGATTATCCATCTGAAGCGCTACCGTTTCTTCGACATCGGTACCGATCATTACTATTATGATGACTACGAGAACGAGCGTAGCATCACCGATATTGCCGAGCGCAGTTATATGCCCGCACTCAACACGCTCCACGACATGATCAAGGAGCACGGCAAGTATTTCAAGGTGGCCTTCTCCCTGTCGGGTACGGGCATCGAGCAACTGGAGATGCACGCCCCGCAGGTCATTGAGAAACTGCAGCAGATGAACGAGACAGGCTGCGTGGAGTTCCTCGCAGAGCCCTATAGCCACGGTCTCTCCTCACTGGCTAATCCTGAGACCTTCGCCCTCGACGTGAAGAAGCAGTCGGCCAAGATCGAGGAACTCTTCGGCAAGAAGCCCACCGTGGCCCGCAACTCCTCGCTTATCTACAGCGACGACATTGGTGCCCAGATCGCCGCTCTCGGCTTCAAGGGCATGCTCACTGAGGGTGCCAAGCACGTGCTTGGCTGGAAGTCGCCCCACTATGTCTATAACTGTAACATCGCCCCCAACCTGAAACTGCTGCTCCGCGACATCGAACTCTCCGACGATATCTCGCTGCGCTTCAACAACTCCGAGTGGGACGGCTATCCCCTGTTTGCCGATGCCTATATCGACCGCATCGCCCGTCTGCCTGAAGAGGAGCAGATCATCAACATCTTCATGGAACTCTCGGCCCTGGGTATCGCCCAGCCGCTCAGTTCCAACATCCTCGACTTCATCTACGCCCTGCCGGGCTGCGCCAAGGAGAAGGGCATCACGTTCTCCACGCCGACGGAGATCTGTAAGGCTTGTAAGAGCGTGGGCAACCTCGACGTGCCTGACACCCTCTCGTGGGTCGATGAGGAGCGCGACTGCAGTTGTTGGCTGGGTAACGCCATGCAGCACGAGGCCTTCAATAAACTCTACTCGGTGGCCGACCGTCTGCGCATCGCCAATGATCCGCGCATCAATCAGGACTGGGACTATCTGCAGGCCTCGAACAACTTCCGCTTCATGACCACCAAGCCCTCTAACGTTGGTCTGGACCGTGGCATCTACAGCGGCCCGTTTGATGCCTTTACCAACTACATGAACATCCTCGGCGACTTCATCAACAGGGTGAACGCCCTCTATCCGCTAGACATCGACAATGACGAACTCGAAGGTCTGCTCACCACCATCAAGAACCAGGGTGACGAGATCGAGATGAAGGATAAGGAGATCACCCGCCTGAAGGCCCGTCTCGAAAAGATCGAAGGTGCTCAACCGAAGGCTAAGGCTGCTCCGAAGGCTAAGGCAGCCCCGAAGCCCAAGGCTGAGAAAAAACCTGCAGAGAAGAAACCTGCAGAGAAGAAGGCTTAATGCCGAACTCAGATCATGAAGTGGCACTTATCGCACGATAGGTGCCACTTTTCTTGCTCATTATTCCATGACGTTCACTTTCTGCCATTCGCCAATGATCTCGGCCACGTCTTGACGGGCTTCCTCTGCTGAGACCTCGTATTCCTCACAAAGCCTGTCTGCCAATGACTCGATAGTGAAGTCGCCCATCTCCTGTGCCTGTTTCCATAGCCATGCTGCCGTCCCGTTCAGAGCCAGCAACTTTCCGAAGTCGATGGCACCGAGTCCTTCACCTATAATCACATTCTCACCGCACACCTCGCGCAGTACAAAATCCTTTTTTATTCTCATAATTGCTTATATAGTGTTAATGCTTTATCTAAAACAAATTATATTCCATTTTTGAGATGCAAATTTACAATATTATTCTCAACTCTCCAAGGAATTTCATAAAAAATCACCAAGGACCAATATCCGGAAATAAGAAAGAAAAAGGTACTTTTATTATTAAAACGCAAAAACATTTACCTTTCAGCCAGAGCATAATGCATTGATACACAGGTTGTTCGGCTGAAAGGGAAATTTTGGTGGATTCCGGTGATCAGAAGAGACTACCCTGGGAGTCTATAGTACTGGGTTTTGCTCCAATTCTCTAGAGAATTCATCCGTATCGTGCCACTAAATCCTGCTATAGTGGCTCCATTTGATTGTCTCAGGCCTCGGGACAACCACCCAAAAGCATGCGGCACAAACTTTCCGATATGCAAATACCTCAGACGAACCTCAGACAAACACCCCCCCCAAAACACCTTTCAGTCTAACTGACTGACAACCAGCCTATTAACTCCTGGCTGAAAGGAAAATGAATTAACAAAGCGGGATCATAACACAGCGGGGTCAGGTCATAACACAGCGGGGTCTGACCCCGCTGTGTTTCTTGTTATCTCCCTACATATCCTCTATCGAGAGACTTTGGAGCGAAAGGGTGTATTCGCCAAAGGTCTTTTGTGGCAGCATATTGACTTTCTCCTGCAGAGCGGCAAGGCTGATCTTGCGAGGATTACGTTTGATTTCTGCCACTACACCAGTGTGATTGAATTCATTGAGGGCTATCATGTCAATTTCGTTCTCACCCTTACGGTTCCACCAGTTACCCACCAGTGTATATTGTCCCGTCTCCATCGTCTGTGCCTGGAAATACTGCTCCAGCGTTCTGCCCGTGAACTGCTCGTAGTGCTGCCCCATGTTCTGACGCAGCAACGACAGTTGGCCTCGCTCGACAAGCGACTGATAAGGCCACACGAAGCGGAACCAGAAACGCAGGAACTGGTCTGATATCTCGTATGAAGTAACCTTGCTACTGGGCTTTGCGAGCAGCGGTTTCAGACGGTTCACCATCAGGAAATTCTTCTCCAGATTCTGCAGATAGACACCCATGTCTTTCTGCATGGCACCGTCGATGTCCGAGCGCGTGGTCAATCCGCCAGCCATTAACTGGAGGATGGAAAAATAGGTAGCGCTTTCGTTGCTGAACTCTTGGTTCATGATATCGCGACCTTCGGACAGGAAATAGGAATCCTGACGGCATATGTAGTTCAGCATTTTCTCCTTCGTGTAGCATCCAGCATCCATCAGCAACTCCACGTATTTGGCCACACCACCAGTGATCATATAAAGACACAGCAGGTCCTCGTTCTTGTAATCGGGACAGTGGTCGCGGAAAATCTGCTTGATGACACTGATGGCGAAGGGTTTCAGTGTCAGTTTCGAGGTGGGGCGACCATAGAGCGGTTCATGCTCGTTCTCGAAGATGCGCTTCATCAGCGACTGTATGCTGCCTGATGTAATCAGGTAAAGGTGCGATTCGCGGTGGTAGCGGTCCCACAGGTCCTGTATCTCGCTGAAGATGGCGGGATTCACCTTATACAGTGTCTGGAACTCGTCGAAAATGATGGTAAAATGACGGTTCAGCGATTCCTTCATAATGATCTCAAACAGGTCACGGAAGTGGCTGATGGTACCATACACACGGATGCCCAACTGCTCTTCCAGCGTCTGCTGGAATTTCTGGCATAACACGGCCTCGCTGTCTTTCGAGACAAAGAGGTAGGCGTAGTCGTAATCTTTCAGTGCCGTCGTGATTAACGTGGTCTTGCCCACACGTTTTCGTCCCATCAGTACGGTAAACACCGCATTTCTTTTCGACTGCAATTCATTCTCTTTCAGAATACTGATTTCACTATCCCTGTCGTAGAACCTCATAATGTAAATGTCTATTTATATTAATTGCCATTTATATTTCGGGGACAAAGATACATAAAAATCGGTAAACTTCCAAATATTCCACCGATAATTTCTTTTACGTCAGATGCTTCCCGTCGTCGGGTTGGCCAGGGATGGTGGGGAGGTAGCCGAACGGATCATTGGCGCTGCCAACTAAAAGTTGTGTCCTGACTTTCAGTTCATACACCTCCATCGAGGGCTTTACATATTTCTTCTTTTCCATATCGCTTTGTCATTTGATGATTACCTTACGTCCATTATTGATATAGAGGCCTGACTTCGTGGGCTTGCCGCTCAGTCGGCGTCCGTCGAGTGAGTACCACTCATCGCCGAACGAAACCTCACCCGTGCGGGTGTCGAGGGTGCCGATGGCCGTCGGCGTGCCGTTGGCACTTATCAGGCGCACGGTCATCTTATCGGGCAATGGCTCTGCTGCGTTCCCACTGGCGCCACGGGCCAAGGCCCCGCCAGCGCTGCCGTCGAGATAGGCGCGGAAGGGCAGTATATAACTGTTGTTGCCGCCTTTCGAACGGAAGAAGGTACCAGGACTGACTGTCGTGGCGTTGGTGGCGGCAAAACCGTAGATGACACCCGGGTCGGTGGGCCAGTCGATACGCTCATACGTACCCTTGAAGGTCCAACCGGCGGATTTAGGATACTGAGTGGCGTCGGGCGTCTGGTCAACGGGCACTGCCGTTGCTGCCGCCGTGCCGTGGAACAGCACGGGGCCGGTGGCGGCGGGCTTGAAGAGATACGGCGTGTTGGCATCCAGCGCACCGTCAACCTTATTACTCGGGTCTGCCTCCTGCATGATGACTTCCCAGTCGGTACCCGACTTATCCACTCCCACGAAGGTATAGAACTTGCCTGCGGCAGCGGCTTGCGTGGCGTCGATGGCGAACGGCAGACAGACGGTGCTGCTCACGTTCTCCTTGAACTCACGGCGGAACACCACCATGTCGTTTTCGCTCAGCGTGGGCATGGAGGTTTGTGTCTCGCTCAGCACGACACCCGCCCACATCGCGCCGTCGCGGTCTAATCCGGTATTGTAGCCGTACCGGCCCACCCCGCCAAGACCGTTAGCGGTGTAGTAGTTGTTGACAAGGGTGCCGCTTTCTCCATTTTTCTCGCCCAAGATGCCGCCGATGTGGCCTAATCCGGTGATCGTGGTGCCGGTATAGAGGCAGTCGCGGACGACGCCGTTGCTCATCGAGCCGACGATGCCGCCATAATAGGAGCAGGAGTTCTGGCCGTTATGGCTGAGGACGGCGGCGCTGACGCAGCCTACGACCTGGGCGTCCGGGCCACCTGAACCGCCCGCAATGCCACCGTGGTAACTGGCACTGGTAGATCCGGCGTTGATGGTGACGCTGCTCTTGACGCGGCAGTTGCGGATGACGCTGTTATCGTTGTAGCCCACGATGCCGCCGATATCATGATAGCCGGTGAAGGTGCTATTTGCGACGACGACATTCTTGACGGTGCCGCCACTGCCGACATGTCCGAAGAGGCCGATGTACCAGTCAGAGCGGCTGTCGCCCGTGCGCGTGACGGTGAGGCCACTGACGGTATGGCCGTCACCGTCGAAGGTGCCGCGGAAGGGCTTGGAGCTGCCACCGATGTATCCGCCGATGGGCGTATAGTTGCTCTCGCCCGCACTAAGGCCTTCAGTGCTGTAGGTGATGTCGGCGCCCAACTTGAAGAAGGTATTGGCGTAACTGTTGCCGCTGTTCACCTGGATAGCCAGCAGGTCGAGTTGTGCGGGATAGAGGATGATGTAGGGGTCGTCCTCACTGCCCGTGCCTGCCCAGCCGGTGAAGTTGGCTTCGACGGTGATGTTCCCGGCAATCATGGTATAGGTGTTGCCAAGGATGGGCGCACCGTTCACACTGAAGCCTGTGGATGCACCGCCATCTGAACTGAAGGTGAGCGTCTGGCCCTCGCCACTGTAGAGTGTGCCGTCGTATTCGAGGGCGACGGTGCCGATGGCGGTGATGCCGCTGACGTCGTAGGTGATCTGGTCGCCCGTGATGCTCACACCGACGCCCAGGGTGACGGTGCGGGCGTGGCGGGCACCGTCACGGTCGGTGCTGGTACCGTCAGCGCCTACGCCACCGAGGCTACCGTTGGTGTAGTAATTGTTGGTGAGGATGCCGGAAGAGCCTGAAATGAAGCCTATGATGGCGCCACAGTAATTGGGAGCGGTGACGATGCTGCCCGTATAGAGACAGTCCTTGACGGTGCTTTCTACGGATATATCGCCTATGATACCTCCATAATTTCGACAATTGTCCTTGTCGTCATGGCTGACGGCAGCGGCACTGACACAGCCGGCAACCAGGCCACCTCTCAGGCGTCCTACGATGCCGCCGTGGCTGTAGGCATGTTGAGCTGAGGCATGGATGCCGACGGTACTCTCCACACGGCAGTTCTGCACGGTGCCACCTTCATTGCTGCCCACAATGCCACCGACATAGTTCTTGCCCGTAAAAGTGCTGCTGGCAAGGACGACGTTCCGTACAATGCCGCCGTTTCCAACATCTCCGAAGAGGCCGATGTGGCTGCCGGTAGCGTTGACAATGATGCCGCTGACGGTGTGACCGTCGCCGTCGAAGGTGCCGCGGAAATACTTATTGGTGTTGCTGATGTATGCGCCGATGGGCGTGTAGTTGCTCTCGCCCGCGCCGAGACCCTCGGTGCTGTAGGTGATGTCGGCGTCCAGTTTGAAGAACTTGCCCTCATAGGTGGTGCCGCTGTTCACGTTGCTCGCCAGCAGGTCGAGTTGCGAGGGATAGAGGATGACGTAGGGATCGTCCTCAGTGTCGCCGCTGCCCGTCCAGGGGCTGACGACGATGCTGGCCGCAAGGGTGACATCCTCGGCGGGCATGGTGAAACTGTTGCCCTCGAAGAGCGTACCGTTCTTTGTGTAGCCCTCGAAGGTGTAGCCCTGAGGTATGGACTGGCTATAGCCGAGGGTAAAGGTGCTGCCCTCGGTGTAGTAGGTGGCGGCATCGATGGTCACACGTTCGCCGCTCTGGTAACTCGCGCTGACGCCCGTGGCGGTGGTGAGGGCGTAGATGTCATTCTGGGGGGCGTTGATATCCTCCGTAAGAATTTCTATACCATTTGTTTTAAGCACATGGTAGCCAAGGCAGCAGTCGCGGTAGTGGTTGCCGCTGACGGTGCCGCCGGAGTGGTTGCCAACCACGGTGGCGAAATTTCCTTCAGCGGGAAAGAAGTTATTCAATAGCGTCGCCGTACGGACGTTGACGAGCAGGCAGCCGCTGACGGTGCCGCCCCCAAGGTAGCCCACGATGCCGCCGATATCCTGATCGGCCTCGATGTTGGCGTCGCGCAGAACGACGTTCTGTACCGTGCCGCCCGAGACGAAACCGAAGAGGCCGATGCTCTTGTCATTGTTGGTGTTGACTTCAAGTTTGAAAACGCGTATGCCGCTGACGGTGTGTCCGCCGCCGTCGAAGTTGCCCTGGAACGAGTGTCCGTAGCCCCCGATGGGCGTGAAGTTGTTCTCCCCCGAGTTTACAGCGTCCCATGCCTTGGTGTAGCTGTAGGCGATGTCGTTGGCCAGCACGAAGTACTTGCCGCTGAAGTTCTCGTCGGCGTTGACGCGGGCAGCGAGTTGGTCGAGGTCGGCGTTGGAACTGATGATATAGGGGTCGGCGCTGGTGCCGCTGCCGTGCCAGGGTATGTACTCGACGGCATCGGTGGAGTATGATGACTGGAGGGAAGTGAGGGCGTTGCCGGCCAAGTCGGTGACGGTGCCGTTGAGGGCGGTAACGGCGAGGGTTGTGCCGACGGCGGCGTCGATGGTGCCGCTGAAGGTGAGGACGTTGGAGCCGCTGCCCGTCATGTAACTGGCGGTGCCCCACGAGGTGGTGATGGTGGGCGTGCCGGTGACGGTGACAATCTCGCTGAAGGGCAGTGAGACGTAGAAGGTGTTGCCGCGAATGTGACGGCCACCGCTGACGTGCATGTGGCCGGTGCCGTATTTGGCGGGGGCGGTGGTCTCTACAGCCTGTATGTGGGCAGCGAGGTTCTGGCAGTACCACGTGTCGCTGTTATTGCCGCTGGCGTTCAGTCGGACGTAGAGCGACGAGAGGTCGGTGGGGATGAGAACCCGTCCGTCGCTGGCGCGGCAGTCGGTGCGGAACCTCTGATTGCAAAGGTCGGCCTTTCCGTGGCTCCAGGCGTCAGCAATCCTACCGCACTCGTGGCCCTGCGAGGTGAGCGGGAAACTATAGGAATAATAAGTGCTGGCGCCGTTGCCGTCGATGCTGAATCCGGCGGCGTAGCGGGCGTGTGTGACATTCCCCGGCCAGCCGTCTTCGGCGCCGGCGTCAGTATGGGTGTTGTCGGCAATTGTGTTGGCGTAAATCTGTACATACTGGTAGCCGTCGTCCTTTTCGCGGGCGTCGAAGGATACGGTCATGCGCAACTCAGCACCGACGGCAGCGAGGTATTCCTTCGGCGCAGCGGCGCTATAGTAGTCGGCCACGGTTGCGCTGTGGTAGGCCTGTGCGTAGCCGCCGTCGGTCACGGTGATGGTGCCTGAATTGATGGTCAGGTCCTTTACGCCGAAGGCGGTAGACTCAACGCTGCTGCCCGTTGTCATCGAGCGGTCGCGATAGGCGAGGATAGCACCCTCCCAGTCGGTCACCTCGAAACGGTAGGTGCGCGTGGTGCCCACCTGATACTTGAATGCATCGACATTAGAGGACGATTCGCTGACGGTGACGGTCTTCGAGGTCTGCCCCGCGTCGAAAGTCAGCGAGCCGTTCTTTTCGGTGAAGTGAAAGCCTGCGTAGGCCGTAAGGCTCACGGTTCGGTAAAAGACGGTTTCGGCTTGGGAGCTCTCAGTGCGCGTAATCGTAAAGGTGTTGTCGGAGTTCGTAACCGTCCACGTGTTCTGCGCCAAGGCGGTCACGTGCCCCACTGCCAGTGCCGCTATCGTCAGCACGGCGGCAAGGACTCGGTTCTTGATTCTGGTTGTTATCTTTCTCATAATGCTTTATTGGTTATTTCCTGTACATTCGGATAAGCATATAGGCGAACACCCCCATGACGGCGACGTAGGCCAGGGTGAGGACGGTGGTAAGCACGGGGGCTCCGTTGTAGAAATCAGTGATATTCATTTCTCGTATGAATGTTGATCGACGACAAAGATAAGAAAAAGAAGGGAAACGAGGTGTATCTATTCTCGCAAAGGTGTATCTATTCGTCAAATTAGGTGTATCTATTCGACGATTAGATACACTTTTGGGCATTTTATTTGGCAGTTTGCGCGATTATTATTAACTTCGCCACCGAAATGAAAGAATTGCAGTTTTCCATCGTAGTGCTGATGGTGCTTATGTGTTCGGCACTCATCCTGCTGATGCCCGAACGTGTGAGGCGCGACGAGGTGTATAACCGTTCGCGCTGGCTCATGACGGGGGCACTGGCACTCATCGGGCTACAGTTCCTGATCCAGTACATTACTGGGCTTCGGACGATGGGCGTGATACAGGCGGTGCTGGTAAATCTGGCGCTGTTGCTGCCCGCCTCGGGACTGATGAGCCTCACGATACTCAACCTGCAACGACAGGGCCGTCTGACCACCTTCGAGCGGTGGCTGTGGCCGATGGTGTCGCTGCTGGTATGCGTCGTACTCGCTGTGGCCGTCTATACAGACGGGCACCCACTGGAACAACTGTCGGAGCGCGTGCGCTGGACGGAAGTCGCCTTGGGCATCGTCTATGCCGCCATGCAGATATACTACAGTATGATGGAGTTCCGCGAACTGCAGCGCATGGAGGCAGCCATCGAGAACTACTACGATCGCGAGCGCCGCGGACTGACGCAGTGGATCAAGCACGCCATCGGTGTTACCGGACTCATGGCGGTGTTCGTGCCCGTCTTTATCTTCGGCCCCAACATCCTACTTATCATCTACGGTCTGGCATTCTTCTGGGGCATCTTCATGATGTGGTTCTGCTTCGTGCGCTATTTCCTGAGCAACGATATGAAGCGGGTGCGCGAGGCCGAGGAGAATGCCGAGCAGAGTGCCCCCTCTCCATTCACCTCTGATGCGATGCAACACGTCAGTAGCGCCGTGGAGCACTGGATGGCTACGGGAGGCCACCTGAAGGCTGGCATCACCAGTTCTGTGGCTGCCAGCGCGATGAACATCCCCCGCTACCAACTCACGGCCTGGGTGAAGGCCTCGCGTCACAACTCGTTTACCCGCTGGATTACCACCCTCCGCATCGAGGAGGCTAAGCGTGTGCTTCGCGCCCACCCCGAGTGGACCAACGAGGCCGTTGCCGACCACTGCGGCTTCAGTCGTACCCACTTCCAGAAAATCTTCAAGCAGGAAGTAGGCTGCTCCCCCGTTGACTTCACTTCACAAGCACAGTAATTCCTGTGACCCCGACGTGCTCAAACGAAACAATAGCAAGCCGCTCCCAGTCAACATCCTTACAGACAGAGGCAATATAGTCTGTTTTTGCCGTGTCGTAGAACTGAAAAATGAATCGGCTGCAAAGGTACGCCTTTTTATCAGTTTATGAAGAAAATCTACATTGTCTATGCAGATTCTGATGAATATTAATATCCAGGGTTCTGCCACATGCCTTCCGCAGTAGAAGTATATTGGAGCACACCGTTAGCATCCTGAGAAACGGATATAGAAGTACGGTTGGTTACTGACTCCAGTTCGCTCAGAGGAATAGGACGGTAGTAGTGCTTTATGTCGATGTTGCCGGAAGCCTGTGCGTTGTAAGCCTTCACATGACTGATGAGTGTGTGTGTACGTTTCAGGTCGAACCAGCGCTGATATTCACCGCAGAGTTCCAGGGCACGTTCCCTTAGGATGGTCTCGATGTCAACGCTGCCGCTGATGGTATTGTCTTTGCCACTGATGGCACGGGCAGTGCGCAGTTGGTTGATGGTAGCCAGGGCATTGCCCCCAGTAGCGAGTTCAGCCTCAGCCTTGATGAGGTACATCTCAGCCAGACGGAGCACCATGATGTCGCGATAACTCACGTCGTGAGTGGGATAGTTGGTGTCGTACTGATCGTCGAGGAACTTTTTGAGACCAGGATATGAACGACGCCCTTCGATCTTTTCATTCTTATAACGGTCATCGCCATAGACATCACTCTTAGCCTTACCACCTTCGGTCGGTAATGCTGTTGCGGGGTCGCCACTGGTGTAAACGGGGATGTCACCACCGAAAGCGAACTGCAGACGATACTTGTCCTTGGCCTCGGCTTGGAGAGCCTTCCCCTCAGCAGAGTTTCCATCGAGGATGCTGTAAAGGATAGCGATGCCGCCACCGTTGAAGTAGTTACCGTCCTCCAGATAAGCCTCGTCATAGTCCTTGAACACCTGATCGCCCATCTTAGGATAGTTCCTGGCGTTCTGTGACAACTCGTAAGGAATGCGATAACTGGTGAGCAGTGTAGCGTTGTAACGCTGGTCGGTCTCTTTTATTTCGTCCAGAATCTTCCAGAGATAGAGTGAAGGCAGGTAGCGGGTGAATCCGCGTCCATAAGGAGAGTAGTACTTACCGCACTCAATGTCCTCGCCTGTCATCTTACTCTGAATAGTAGTCTTACCTGCTGCCATACGGAAGAATACCTGGGTGTCTTTCTGACCGTTGCCGCCGAGATCATCAGCACCGTTGTTCCACATGGATACGTACATCAGCAAGGATACGCTACCACCCTGACGGTCATAACCTGTACGGGTAATGAGAGTGTTGTACTGACCAGTACCCTCGTCGCTAAAGCGGTAAGGTACGCAGTTGTCGCGACCGGCAGAGAGATTGTTGCTGTAATGAACGGCAAAAAGGTTTTCTGTGTTGATGGTCGCCTCCTCGTTATTCATGTTCCAAGTGTCGCTGAACCGGCTGTAGAATCTGGCGCCCGAGTTGTTGATAACATCAGTAGCGGCATTCAGTGCTTCTGTATAGAGGTTGCCATAACCGTCTACGCTGCCGGCACCCAGCCATGAGGCGGCATAGAGGGCAACGCGAGCATAGAGAGCCTCGGCCGAGTAGTAGTAAGCACGGCCTGTGGCTGTAGCAGCGTTGGCTGTCATGATATTGGCCTGCTTGTAGTTCTGCATGGCGAGTTTCAAGTCGTCGAGAATGTGTCCGTAGATCTCGTTCTCAGGAATACGTACGGGCCCGTTGTTAAGAGCACTGACAGGCTCTGCATTGTAAGGAATCGGTCCCCAAATGGCTACCATCTGCGAGTAGTACAGTGCACGGAGAAAGTAAGCGTCAGCCAGATAGGCCGTCTTCTTGTTCTCGTCGATAACGGTACACTCGGGCACGTATTTCAGAGCGTTGTTACATACGTCTATACCAGCGTAGAACATCTCCCAGTACTCATCTAAACATGGGTTGTCGGCTACGTTGTTGCCAAGAGCCCCGGCAGAGATGTCATACTTAAGCATGGACTTTTGCTTGTTGTCGTAACCGAAATAGAACAGGTCGGAACCACATTCTGCCAAGCCAAGTGAAGGCTCTTTACCCCACCAACCGTGAGTGTAACAGTAGGCAGAGGTGATCAGTCCGTCGATACCTGATACAGTGTTATATACCACGTCGGCAGTCTCACCGGTCTTGTTTTCCTCCTTCAGGAAGTCACTACAAGAAGTGAGGATAGAAAGGTGAATAGTAAGAATTGCGGCTCCCATCCACCATCTGCCTTTCTTTATCATAGTTGTCATCATCATTCCTTATTCCTCATTAAAAAGTAACATGAAGACCTATTACAGCCTGCTTCATGAGCGGGAAGTTCACAGAACCGCCACGCTCTGGATCGTAGTTGTCGAAGTGGCTGAAGGTGAAGTAGTTTTTCAGGGAACAGTATATACGTGCATTGCTGATGAATGCCTTCTTCACGATGTTCTTCGGAAGATTGTATGATAGTGTGATATCCTTAATCTTGAAGTAGTCAGCCTTCTGAATCTGTATGAAACTCATATAGAGAGTCGGCGTAGCACCCATAGCACCTGGTGAAGGGATGTCTGCACCTGTATTCTCAGGTGTCCAATAACTCAGGTCACCCCAGTTGGCGTTGTCATAGCGATAGAGGCCATAGCCACTATAGTTCAGATAGCCACCGAGACGGGCCATCGTCTGAATGCTCAGTGAGAAGTCCTGATAGGTGAATGAGGTGCTCAGACCGAGGATGGCCTTCGGACTACGGTTGTAGATAATCTTGTCGCTATCGTCAATCTTGTTGTCACCGTTGACATCAATAACCTTTGGTGTACCAGGATCGCCGTAGTCAGCCTGAGGTTTCTCGAAGTTGGGGTGGGCAGCCATGTACTGGTCGAACTCTCCAATACCCCAGCAGCCGTCCATATCGTAGCCATAGTATGCTGATACAGGCTCTCCAACCTTCAGGATAGAAGTACCGCTAACAACCTGCTCGATACCGTCGGCCAGTTCTTCAACTTCGTCTTTGGCGAAGGTGGCTGTTACGCCCAGATCCCAAGTAAAATCCTTGATCTTAACGGGTATTGCACTGAGGGACATCTCAAGACCGCTCCCCTTGGTCTTACCAACGTTAGAGATGGTGCTTGTATATACTGATGAAGCAGGTGCGGTTTTATAGTACAACAGATCGTAGGTGTTGCTCTTATAGTAGTCAATGCTACCATAGATTCGACCATTGGCAAATGCAAAGTCGAGACCGAAGTCAAGTGCGGCAGTCTTTTCCCAAGTCAACTCAGGGTTAGCCATTGCCATCGGAGCCTTCTCTGTTGAGTTAGGAACGATAGAAGAAATGGTTGCCAGTGTCTGATAAGCATTAATGGCGGCATTACCAGAAAGGCCCCAAGATACGCGGAACTTCAAATTGTCGAGCCAAGACTTGGTTCCAGCCATGAAACGCTCTTCCGAGATACGCCAACCTGCGCTGACAGAGGGGAAATAGCCCCACTTATGACCTTCTGCGAGTACTGAAGAACCATCAGCACGGATTGAGGTCTGCAGGAGATACTTGCCATCGTAAGAGTAGTTGACACGTCCGAAGAAAGAGAGCATGGAAGTCTTCACATAACCAGTAGAAACGGTAGGATTGGCACTCTTGCTGACATCGTAGAATGAACTGGTCTTGTAACTCTCAGAACCTGCATCACCTGAAATGCTGCTGGTCTCCTTCACGCTCTGTGACATTTCGTGACCGAGCAGGAAAGTCAGGTTGTGCCTGTCAATCTCCTTGTTATAGTTGGCGGTGTTCTGCCATACGAACCTGGTATTGGTGCTACGGTCGTTGCTGATATAAGTAGTGTGAGGCGACTGGTAGCGTACCTGGCTCTCAAAGTCCTGATACTCTCCAGTGCGCGATGTGCTGCGGTCAAGCGTGAACTGAGACTTCAGGGTCATGGCCCTAATGGGATTCAACTGCAGGTAAGCACTACCGAAGAAACGGCTGCTTTCGATATTTTTCTGATAAGCGTCATCCTCGTTGAGCAGAGGAGAACAGTGGGCTGAATACCAAGGGTTTGGTGTGGCATTGATGCTGCCGTCGCTCAGATAGGCGTGAGTGATGGTCGTCATCTTCTGTGCCTGGTTGAATTCCTGATTGGATTCATCACCGGAACGTTTGTCATTGCTCTTGTAAGCGTATGAAAGGCTGGCACCTACCTTCACAATCTTATTGATCTGATGGTCGATGTAGGCACGGCCTGTATAACGGTTGTATTCATCGCCCTTCAGCAGACCCTTATCGTCCATGGCAGATACGGAGATATTGAAGTTGGTCTTCTCGTTACCACCCTGAACAGTTACTTCGTAATTCTGGGATACGCTATTGCCAAGGATCATGTCGAGCCAGTCGGTATAAGACTTGTCATTGTAGATGGAGAGGGTTTCTGTACCATCTTCCAACTGGAAGGTCAGCACGTCAGCAGGAGTAGCGGTATTGGTGAAGTTCCAGTTGTTGCTTGCGGCATTCTCATAGTTTTTCTTGTCAATCAGGCGCTGAACCTCCTTGTCACCATACATGGACTTTACGATACCAGTTGCACTATTAAATGACAGATAACCATTGAAGGTAACAGAACTCTTACCAGCCTTACCACGTTTGGTGGTAATCAGAATGACACCGTTAGCACCCTTGGTGCCATAGATGGCGGTAGAGGCAGCATCCTTCAGGATGTCCATCGACTCGATGTCGGTGGCAGGGATGTCGAGTGGTGAGCCGTATTCCACACCGTCAACGATTACCAGTGGGTCGTTGCCAGCCAACAGTGAACGGTTCCCACGGATGGTCATGCTTACACTGGCACCGGCCTCACCATTGCCACTCTGCTGGAGGTCAACGCCTGGAACCTTAGCCTGCATAGCAGACAGAGCATCAGCACCTGCTACTTTCTGAATGTCTTCGGTCTTCACACTGGCAACAGAACCTGTTAAGTCCTTCTTCTTCATCGTACCATAACCCACAACCACGATCTCATCAAGGGCTGCAGCGTCTTCCTGCATGGTGATGTTAAAAATGCTATTTCCGACTACGGTGATCTTCTGATCCTTATAACCGATGTAAGAGATCTTCAGGACACCGTTCTCCGGAACGTCCTTGAGGGAGAAGTTACCATCGAAGTCGGTCACACCACCGATGGCGGTTCCGTCAACGAGTACGCTTACACCAATCATGGGCTCACCTGTAGCATCCTTCACTGTACCCGTGATTGTCTTCTGAGCATAAACTGCAAAGCAGAACACGGACAAAAGCAAGGTTATCGAGGCTCTTTTGATTTGATGATTCATACTGTTGTTATTGCTTTAGATAAATCTGCTGCAAAGATATGGATAATAATTGAGACTACCAACAAATTAACCAAGATTTAATTTGGTGTTGTTCTTACTTATTCGTATCTTTGCACCAACAATAACGATAAACCATAAATGAATATGAAGAAATTAGTAATGATGGCGGTGATGATCGCTGCAAGTGTGAGGCTGACGAATGCCCAGACAGTTCAGAAACAGGTAGTGGAAGAAGGTGGTACGGGTCCGTACAAGTCGGAAGTAGTGGGTGATGCCTCCTGTCCTGGCTTTACGATGTATCGTCCTCAGAACCTGAAGGAGGTAGTGGCGCAAAAGGGTGCCCTGCCCGTGATCGTGTATGCCAACGGTGCCTGTTTCAACAACAATGTGGAGATGCGCCTCTTGTTGAGCGAGGTGGCTTCCTACGGCTATGTGGCAGCAGCCATCGGCCCTTACGATGAGGAGGACGTGATGGCGCAGTGGCGGGGCGTGCTGAAGTCGGCATATCCTGAGACCAAGGGCGAGGTGATCATGGCCAACGGCGAGAATATCCTGCCCATGACTCCCGAAGAGCGTCAGGCTCAACAAGAGCAGCAGGCCAAACAGCGCGAAGAGGCCCTGAAGAAAGCCAAGAAGGCCAAGAAGCAGCCAGAGGCTCCTGTCTTCAGAACTTACCCTAAGATGTTATTAGAGGTGCTCGACTGGCTGATAGAACAGAATGCCACTGCTGGCTCGGAGTACTATCATTGCCTGGATCTCGACCACGTGGCAGCGATGGGACAGTCGTGCGGTGGCGCCCAGGTGTTGGGCGTGGCCTACGATCCCCGCATCAAGACTTGTGTGATGCTGAACTCGGGTATTGGCGATATGGAGATGATGGGCTCGACGAAGGAGTCACTGAAGAACCTCCACACCCCGATGTTCTATATGATCGGTGGCCCTGGCGACATCGCCTACGCCAATGCCCAGAAGGATTACGAGCGCATTGCCGACAATATCCCTGTGGTGATGCTGAACTCGAAGGACGGCCACAGCGGTACCTATTACGAGAAGTATGGCGGCAACTATGCCAAGGCCGTGGTGAAGTGGCTCGACTGGCAGTTGAAGGGCCAGGTGGGACAGTCCGCCCTCTTCCTCGATGACGAGTACCTGAAGATGAAATTCCCTGAATGGCAGGGCGTCAGGAAGAACTTCTAAGAAAAGAGCCACACAAATCCGTGTGGCTCTTTTCATTCCAATGCCCCGCCACCACCACACTGCGGGTTGTGGCCAAGTGATTGCTCGTTCATGCGGAGCCAGTTGCCCCAGCCGGTGTATTTGTGGAAGCCGCTCTGCTCGTAGCCCTCGTCGAAGTTGTTGGGGAACGCCGTCGAATCAATAGACTTATAGTCGTAGGTGTAGTACAGTTGGTGTGCCAGACAGACACTCAGCGTGTAGTGGTCGAG
>JAFRMM010000095.1 GCA_017430675.1 Prevotella sp. | reverse complement strand
TTATTTCGTCGTTAATTGTATAATTTGCCATTACTATAATAATTTAAATTGCCTTTAATGTAAATGCCATATCAAAATTTATCATCTGTCCGCTGTCAACATACTTTTGCCATGCATCTTCGTTGTGACTGATGTCCGAAAGCTTAGTGGCGTTCTCTGTCTTGAAACGCTGATAGATAGATTCAAGAATCTCGAGTTCTTCGTCTGAGAATTCTGAAAGGTCTGGAGAAAGCGTTGAAGTGAGTTTAGTACCTTCGGCTCCAGATTCAAAATGCACAATCTCTTGTTGGATGTCATCGTAGAAACTATAGATTCTGTCCCACCGAATGGGCACTGGGCCTCGCTGAATGGCTTTATAGGCCAAACCGCTCATTCCTTTGCTGGTTATCTTATAACTATAGAAATCTGTGTAGAACAGCAACTTGTTCATCATCGTGAAGAATACACCATGATACTTCTCTATGTAGAAAAGGATGATGTTTTTGAGTTTGCTGATAGACTGGGTGGCATAGCCATTGAAGATGTCCCTTCGGCTTCCATTGAAGATATAATCCTTGAAGAATGCATCGTTGCCATCTGTTTTGACCGATTTCACCTTATTGAGTATCTTGGCAAATTCGTCTTCCTCGAATTGATTTCTGGCGTTGGTGACAAAACTCTCAAAGATGTGTGGATTCTGAATAGACATTAGAATCTTGCCATTAGCCTCGCTGGGCATATCTCCATTTTCATATAAGCGATACTGGTTGTCGCCAAATCCAAGAATCTGGGACATCTTGGAGGCGGGTAGACCATAGCGCTGACGAATACGCTTGATCTCGTCAGGGAAGGGAATGCCGTATTTGGCCCGATACTGATTATATACCTGACCGACATTGACTTCGTCCAATGCAGTAGTGGTGAAACGCTCTTTGGTCTCATCACACTCATAAAACTGGTGTACGTACTGGAATTTCTCCTTACGGAACGTCAGTTCTGATAATTCGTGGCGGAGGGTTGCATGACCTCCTGTAAATGGACTTTGCATATCGCTTTTATTTAAATGGATAATTCATCGGGTGTTCTGCAATGTGGAAAGAAATGCATAATGCACTTGATCCTTTACCCAATGTAATCTTAATGTAAACTTCCTGTCCTTTAACGTCTTTTCCAAAGACCCACATCTCTCCACATTGGTTGAGAGTGTCAATGACAGGTCCTTCAGAGTAGTCCTCGACTTCTATATTGATTATAACAGAGTCCCGATACTTAGGTGTAATTTCCAGATCGATCAGCGTCTGGGCATTTTTACCTCTATCATCTCTATATATAATTCCGAAGACTTTGATCTTTTCCTTCATTTGATTTAGGAAACGCTGTACTTCTTCTTTTGTAGCCATTGTGATACATTTGTTCTGTTCTGCTGCAAAATTAAACTTTTTAGTTGAATATTCAAAGAAAATTAGCAAATATTTCATGATAAAGTTTCAATTTGCGCCGTAACAGGCAAGTGGATAGGGTAATTGAGGTTGGTTGACGGTTGAGATACCATAAGAAATCTCAACTTGTCCGCTCGGCTTTGCCGCTTGCCTTAGCAAGAATGTTAGAACTTGATAACGCTCTGCATAGATTATCTTTTGCAGAATCTTTTGAGGGAATTCTGCAAAGTTATGGGTGCAGGCTGGGTGCATCGTTCAGAAATGGGTGCAAAATGGGTGCAACTTTGAAATGTGATAAAAAGAAAAATCCTGTAAGTCATTGACCTACAGGACTCTTTCTTTGGCGCTTCAGGATGGGCTTGAACCAACGACCCCCTGATTAACAGTCAGGTGCTCTAACCAACTGAGCTACTGAAGCAGGTTTTGCTGTTAAGCGGGTGCAAAAGTACGGCGAAAAAATGAAACTACCAAACTTTTGGGCGAAAAAATTCAAGGAATCTATATTTTTTTATAAAAAAAGAGAAGAAAAAGGTGATTTCTTCGGAGAAAGGTGTAATTTTGCAGCAGCAATTAAAAGGTAAAATAGTAAAAAGGTAAAGAAGTAAATATGAGAAGACATATAGTACCATTCCTGTTGGTGTTGGTCATGTCGCTGACGGCACAAGCCCAAAAGAACAATGACCATAACTTCGAGGTGGGCAAGAATCTGGATATCTTCAATCAGGTGTATAAGAACCTGGAACTGCTCTATGTGGATACGCTGAACCCGAAGGAGACCATCGGCACGGGTATCAATGCCATGCTCAGGAGTCTGGATCCCTATACGGAATACTATGCTCAGGACGAGACGAAGAACCTCAGGATGATGCTGACGGGAAAGTATGCCGGTATTGGAGCACTGATCCGTAAGCACCAGAAGATTGACCGTGTGGTGGTTGACGAGCCCTACCAGAACATGCCGGCTGCTGAGGTCGGATTGAAGAAGGGTGACGTGATCTTGAGCATCGATGACTCGATGATGACAGACAAATCGGTATCCTATGTTAGTGAGCATCTGCGTGGAGAGCCAGGTACCAGTTTCCTGCTGAAAGTGATGCGCCCCTCGACTGGCAAGTTGATGAACTTCAAGATCACCCGTAGGAACATCAAACTGCCAGAGTTGCCATACTATGGTATCCGTGAGGGAAATATAGGCTATATCAACCTGAACTCGTTTACCGAGGGTTGTGCCAAGGACGTGCGCCGTGCCCTCATCGATCTGAAGAAACAGGGTGCCACCTCGCTCATCCTTGACTTGCGTGGCAATGGTGGCGGCTCTGAACAGGAGACGGTGGATATCCTGAACCTCTGGTTGCCGAAGGGTATCACCGTGGTGGAGAACCGCGGTAAGATCAAACAGGCTTCCAAGGAGTACAAGACCCATGTGGAGCCGCTTGACACGGTGATGCCGTTGGTGGTGTTGGTGAACGGCGAGACGGCCTCAGCCAGCGAGATTACCAGTGGGGCCCTTCAGGATCTGGACCGGGGAATAATAATAGGTACGCGTACATACGGGAAGGGATTGGTGCAGATCCCCATTGACCTGCCGTATAACACGAACATGAAGGTGACCACCTCGAAATACTATATCCCCAGTGGTCGTTGTATCCAGGCCATCAACTACAAGAAGGGTAGTGGCGGCTATCGGGAGCATATCCCCGACTCGCTGACGAAGGTCTTCTACACCAGGAATGGCCGTGAGGTGCGTGATGGTGGCGGCATCAAACCCGACGTGGAAGTTAAGGCCGACACGATTCCCAACATTGCTTTCTATCTCTCTGCCTCAGGCCAGGATTCGACGGAGGTGATGTTCGATTATGTGGTTGATTATATCGCCAAGCATCCTACGATTGCTCCTGCGGCAGAGTTCCATCTGACGGATGCCGACTGGCAGGAGTTCAAGGAACGTGTCATCAAGAGCGGTTTTACCTACGATCCTGTCAGTCAGAAACAGTTTGCCGAACTGGTGAAGACGGCTAAGTTCGAGGGCTATTACGAGGAGGCGAAGCCCGCTTTCGATGAACTGGAAAAGAAACTCAACCACGATGTGGCCTTCGAACTGGAGAAACACAAGGGTGTACTGATGCAGGTTCTTGAGTCGGATATTATCGCCGCCTACTACTATCAGGCAGGTGCCATCGAAGCCGGGCTCAGTTACGACAAGCAACTGAGAGAGGCTGTCCGTCTGCTGCAGAACCCTGAGGAATACAAAAAACTGCTGGTTCCCCAGAAACCCAAAGAGACATCGTCGCTGATCCAGTTGAGGAAGAAAACGGCTCCAGCCATCACTCTCAAGAAGGGAGAATCAGTTATTTTTAGTGCGATAGCATAAAAATATCGGAAAAAGTTTGGTAGTTAGCGGGGAAATACGTACCTTTGCACCCGTTCAGCGGAATGAGAGGCTCGAAAGAGTCTCTCATTTCACATTTAAAGAGTAGTAGATGATAAATAAGGAAACTATCAAGACAGTAGTGGAAGAGTGGTTGAAGGACAACGACTACTTCCTGGTTGACATCAACTTTGAAGATGATGACAGAATCGTAATTGAGATTGACCAAGCCGATGGTGTGTGGATTGAGGACTGCGCCGAACTGAGCCGGTTCCTGCAAGAGCGTCTGGAAGACGAACTTGGGGACTACGAACTGGAGGTAGGCAGCGCAGGTCTGGGTCAGCCGTTCAAAGTGGTACAGCAGTACGTCAACCATATCGGTGACATGGTAGAGGTACAGGATCTCGATGGCAAGAAGGTGCAGGGCATCTTGAAGGCTGTTGATGGCATGAATTTTACCGTCACCGTACAGGAAAAGCAGAAGTTGGAAGGCAAGAAGCGTCCTGTCATGGTGGATGTTGATAAGACCTACCAGATGGGTGGTGTGAAGTACGCGAAGTATGTGCTGACGTTCAAGTAAGGGAAAGAAAGTAAAAAATAAATATAGAAATGGCAATTAAGAAAGATGCGAAGGGTCCCTCAATGATTGAGACCTTTCAGGAGTTTAAAGAGACAAAGAACATCGACCGCACCACGCTGGTCAGTGTGCTGGAGGAGAGTTTTCGTAATGTCATAGCCAAAATCTATGGCTCTGACGAGAACTTCGACGTGATCGTGAACCCCGACAAGGGTGACTTTGAGATCCACCGTAACCGTGTGGTGGTCGCCGACGGTGAGGTGCAGGACGAGAACAAGGAGATTGCTCTCAGCGAGGCCCAGAAGATTGAGCCCGACTACGAGATTGGCGAGGAGGTGAGTGAGGAGGTGAACTTCCAGAAGTTCGGTCGCCGTGCCATCCTGAACCTGCGTCAGACACTGGCTTCAAAGATCCTGGAACTGGAGCATGACTCGCTCTATCAGAAGTACAAGGACAAGGTGGATACCGTGGTTAGCGGAGAGGTCTATCAGATCTGGAAGCGCGAGGTACTGCTGATGGATGATGAGGGTAATGAACTCCATCTGCCGAAGGCTGAGCAGATCCCTTCCGATAACTACCACAAGGGTGAGACTGTTCGTGCTATTGTCAAGGAGGTGCAGAACGAGAACAACAACCCCCGCATCATCCTCTCCCGTACCAGTCCTGTGTTCCTGGAGCGTCTGCTCGAGGCTGAGGTGCCTGAGATCAACGACGGCCTGATCACCATCAAGAAGGTGGCCCGTATGCCGGGTGACCGCGCCAAGGTGGCCGTTGAGAGTTATGACGAGCGCATCGATCCGGTAGGTGCCTGCGTCGGTGTCAAGGGTAGCCGCGTGCACGGTATCGTCCGTGAGTTGTGCAATGAGAATATTGACGTGATCAACTACTCCTCTAACGTGCAGTTGTATATCCAGCGTGCCCTGAGTCCCGCCAAGGTGTCGAGCATCGTGCTCGATCAGGAAAACCACAAGGCTGAGGTCTATCTGCAGCCTGAGGAGGTGTCGCTGGCTATCGGACGTGGTGGTATGAATATCAAACTGGCTTCCATGCTGACGGAATATACGATTGACGTGTTCCGTGTGGTCAGTGAGAGTGAGGCCGACGAGGATATCTACCTGGATGAGTTCTCTGATGAGGTGGATCAGTGGGTCATCGACTCTATCAAGGCCATTGGACTGGATACTGCCAAGGCTGTGCTTAATGCACCCCGTGAGATGCTGATTGAAAAGGCCGATCTGGAGGAAGAAACCGTTGACCATCTGCTGGATGTGCTCCGTGCGGAGTTTGAATAAAGGAAAAAAGGTAAAAAAGTAAAAAGGAGAATTAATGGGAGTCAGATTAAATAAAGTATTAACAGAACTGAATATTGGCCTTCAGACCGCAGTTGATTTCCTGAAGACCAAGACCAGTCTGGGCGAGATCAAGGACGATGCCAACGTCAACACGAAGATTACCGATGAACAATACGACGCGCTGGTCAAGGAGTTCAAGGGTGATAAGGATGTGAAGACGCTTGCAGGAATGATCTTCCCCAAGAAGAAGGAAAAGGAGAAACCCAAGAAAGAATCCAAGCCCGAGCCAGTGGTGGAGGTTAAGGAGGAACCGCGCCAGACCTTTACTCCTCTGGGGAAAATTGACTTGAGCCAGGTGGGCAAGCCCACCAAGCCGAAGGAAGAGCCGAAGCCCCAGATGCCAGAGCCTGTTGTAACACCAAAGGAACAGCCCGTCCCTGTGGTAAAGAAAGAGGAACCCAAGCCCGAATCCAAACTGGAACCAAAGCCTGAGCCTGTCGTAGTGGTAGAGCAGCCCCAGAAGCCAGAACCTGAGCCTGTGGCTGTTTTGGAAGAACCCGAAGTATATAAGTTGAAGACGGAACAGAAGGCCATGCCTAACCTCAATGTGGTCGGAAAGATCGATCTCGATTCTCTGAACCAGAGTACGCGTCCTAAGAAGAAGTCGAAGGAAGAGCGTAAGAAGGAACGCGAGGAGAAGCAGGCTCAGTTGCATGGTGGTGCCAACGGCGAGAAGAAAAAGCGCGAGCGTATTCGTGGTGGCAAGGAGCGTGTGGATATCGAGGCTGCAGCCAAGCAGGAAAATGTTGGCAGCGGAAATAATAAGAAGAATAAGAACAAGGGTGGAAACCAGAATTTCCAGGACAACGCCGGCAATCAGCAGGGTGGTGGAAAGAATAAGAAGAAAAACCGTCCCGTGAAGCCACTGGAGGTGGATGATGAGGCTGTAGCCCGTCAGGTGAAGGAGACACTGGCCCGTCTGACCTCTAAGAATCAGAATAAGAAGGGTGCCAAGTACCGTCGTGAGAAGCGTGATGCCGTGGCAGAGCGCATGAACGAGGAGATGGCTGCGGAGGCAGCACAGAGTAAGGTGCTGAAACTAACGGAGTTCGTGACAGTATCTGAATTAGCCACCATGATGAACGTCGGTGTGAACCAGGTCATCGGTACCTGCATGAGTATTGGTATCATGGTGAGCATCAACCAGCGCCTGGATGCTGAGACCATCAATATCGTGGCTGAGGAATTCGGCTTCACGACAGAATATGTGAGTGCCGAGGTGCAGAACGCTATTACCGAAGAGGAGGATGATGAGAACGATCTCGTGACCCGTGCGCCGATCGTGACCGTAATGGGTCATGTCGATCATGGTAAGACCTCTCTGCTTGACTTCATCCGCAATACGAATGTGATTGCCGGTGAGGCTGGTGGTATCACCCAGCATATCGGTGCCTATAACGTGAAAATGAAGGATGGCCGTCAGATCACCTTCCTCGACACCCCAGGTCACGAGGCCTTCACAGCCATGCGTGCCCGTGGTGCCCAGGTGACGGATATCGCCATCATCATCATCGCTGCCGACGACTCGGTGATGCCTACAACCAAGGAAGCCATCGCCCATGCGCAGGCGGCCAATGTGCCGATGGTGTTTGCCATCAACAAGATTGACAAACCAGGGGCTAATCCCGATAAGATCCGTGAGGATCTGGCCAATATGAACCTGCTCGTCGAGGACTGGGGCGGTAAGTACCAGTGTCAGGAGATCAGTGCCAAGAAAGGCCTTGGTGTCGATGAATTGCTGGAGAAAGTGCTTCTCGAGGCAGAGATGCTTGACTTGAAAGCCAACCCCAATCGTAAGGCAACGGGTTCTATCATCGAGTCTTCACTCGACAAGGGTCGTGGCTATGTCTCTACCGTGCTTGTATCAAACGGTACACTGAAGATAGGTGACATCGTTGTGGCTGGTACCAGTTATGAACGAATCAAGGCCATGTTCAATGAGCGTAATCAGCGTATCGAGGCTGCTGGTCCTGCAGAGCCCGCCATCATCCTGGGTCTGAACGGTGCCCCGACGGCTGGTGACTCCTTCCACATCATGGAGACGGAGCAGGAAGCACGTGAGATTACCAACAAACGAACTCAGTTACAGCGCGAACAGTCGCTCCGTACCACGAAGACCTTGGGTCTTGACGATATCTCGCACCGTATCGCGCTCGGTGAGTTCCATGAGTTGAACATTATCGTCAAGGGTGATACTGACGGAAGTGTCGAGGCTCTGAGCGACTCGTTCATCAAACTCTCCACGGAGAAGGTGCAGGTGAATGTGATTGCCAAGGCTGTCGGTCAGATCTCGGAGAACGATGTCATGCTGGCTTCGGCTTCCGATGCCATCATCGTCGGCTTCCAGGTTCGTCCTTCTGCTGATGCACGTCGTGCTGCTGAGCGCGAGGGTGTGGAGATTAATACCTACTCGATCATCTATGATGCCATCGACGAGGTAAAGAGCACCATGCAGGGTATGCTTGACAAGGTGAAGAAAGAGGTCGTCTCTGGTGAGATTGAGGTGAAGCAGGTGTTCAAGATCTCGAAGGTGGGTACCGTGGCCGGTGGTCTGGTGACCGACGGTAAGGTCCATAACAAGGACAAGGCCCGTGTCATTCGTGACGGTATCGTGATCCACACCGCTCCCATCGATGCCTTGAAGCGTTATAAGGACGATGCCAAGGAAGTGGCAACGGGACTGGAGTGCGGTATATCACTGGTGAACTTCAATGACATCCAGGTAGGTGACATCATCGAGACCTTCACAGAGATTGAGGTAGAGCAGAAACTATGAAGTTGTTGCTGACCCTCGTTCTGGCCATGGGCTTTTTCCCGTCTGCACAGGCGCAGTCGGTGGGTGCCCTGCGTGACGAGGCCGACAGCCTGTATAATGCCCAGCAGTACGATGCTGCGAAGACCGTTGCCTTTCGGGCTTTGCCACAAGCGACGGCAGAACACAATACCGAGGTTCGGGGTGACTTGTTGAATCTGCTGTCGGTGATCCACATTCGTCAGGGCGATTTCAGAACGGCGGCGAAGTATGCCAAGGAGTGTAACGAACTCGACCTGAAGAGTGGCGATGCCGACAATATCTCTTCGAGTTACAATACCCTGGCGGGTATCTATATGTCGATGCGGCAGCCAGAGGAAGCAGAGAAATACATTCTCAAGGCCATCAGTTATGCGGAGAAGGTGGATAACCCACAACGAATGGCTGTACTCCATGGCATGGCATCCGAGGTGTATCATCATCTGAAGCAGGAAGAGCGTTCACTCGACTATGCCACGAAGGCCTATGAGATGGAACGGCAACTGGGGTGCCAGGATAAGATGGTCGTCAGACAGGCACAGAGGGCTGCGGCACTGATTTCCCTGAAACGCCATGCCGAGGCAAGGGAGGCCTTGCTTGAGGCCATCCCTGGTCTGCGCGAGAGCGGCAACCTCCACTCGTTGGGTATCGCCTGTAACCAGATGGGTCTGCTGATGCACCAGCAGCAAAATGATTCCGCTGCCGTTCGGTATTTCAATGAGGCTCTCACCATCTTTACCGCCCAGCACGACATCTTTAACGAATGTTCTACCCGCAAGGGGCTCTATGAGGCCCTGCGCCAGACGAATCCCGTACAGGCCATGGCACATAATGACCGTTACAACGAGTTGCGTGACTCGCTCTATGATGAGAAGACGGGAGAACTGTTGTCGAAATATGCCGCTGAATACGGTTATGATGAACTTCAGGCCGAGAACGCCGCCATGCAGCACACCCAGCATCTGTATGTTATGATAGGTATAGTCGGTGTCCTGTTACTGCTTTCGCTACTGGCCTTCGGCGTATGGCGAAGCCGTCGTGACCGCCAGCGCATCCAGGATCTTATCCGCGAGATCTCGGAACTGCAGGAACACCCTGTCGATGTGGTGATTGAGACTGTAGAAACAGAGCCGGAAGAGGTTCAGGAGATGGCGGAAACGACGGAGGCAGATCGTCAGTTCCTGTTCCGTCTGATTGAGGTGGTGAATGCAGGCCTTCCCACTGGTCATTATGGAGTGGAGAGTATTGCCAGTGAGATGAACATGAGTGTGCAGACCTTCCGCCGTCGTCTGATGAGTGTCACGGGCGAGTCGCCAAAGGCGTTTATCTCTGCCATTCAGATGGAACTGGCAGCAAAACTGTTGACAAATAGTCCTGACATGCCCATCTCGCAGGTGGCCAACCGCTGTGGCTATGATGAGGCGACTAGTTTCAACCGCATCTTCCGCAAGGCTTACGGCATGACCCCGACACAGTATCGGGAAAAACAATAATCTGACAGGAAAGCAGACTTGAGGGTTTGCTTTCTTGCATATTGGAAGATTATGCAAATCACAAGGATGATTTTGGCAGAAATTGTTCATAAGGGTATGTGTCTTTGTTCGTACCTTTGCAGACAGGAACCAAAGAGTAAACCATAACGGTCAGACATGCAACCACAGCAACAGAAGAAACGGCAGAAGATCATGCAGCAGATGGCCTTCGACTACCTGCGGCTTTTGGCTGACTATGAGTTGTTGGGACAGATGGACAATCATAACCATAATATTAACAATAAAAAACTTTAAGACAATGAAGAAGGAAAGTGTATTGAGACTGGTCGTGGCAGTAGCCCTGATGCTCACAATGAATGTCAATGTGATGGGTGATGACCTCCGCTTGGGCGGTAGTATCGTAGGAAGGATTGAGTCAAACGGTGATGTCCGCATCAACGGTTCTATTGTAGGTCGTTTTGAGTCTAATGGTGATATCCGCGTTAATGGCTCCATTGTCGGCAGAATTGAGTCTAATGGCGACATCCGTAAGAACGGCTCCATTATCGGCAGGGTGGAATCGAACAACGATATCCGTATCAATGGCTCTATCGTTGGTAGGATCGAGAAGAACGGCGACATCCGTAAGAACGGCTCCATCATCGGCCGTGCAGAACAGATGACTGACGTCCGTCGCGTGGCCGTGATGTATTTCTTCCCATTCTTCAATCTGAAATAGCGAAGGAGCCAGTCGGAGGAGAATCGGACTGATTATCAAGAAAAGTGGTCTGACTATTTGGTCAGCCCACTCTTTTTTCGTATCTTTGCACCCAGAAAGAAAATGCAATGGAAGGAAAGAACCAATATGTGCGTCAGGTCGCTGAACAGAAGTACGAGTTCGGCTTTACCACTGATGTGCATACGGAGATCATACCAGTCGGACTCAATGAGGACATTGTCAGACTTATCTCCCAGAAAAAGGGGGAACCGGAGTGGATGCTTGAGTTCCGTCTGAAGGCGTTCCGATACTGGCAGGAGCAGACGGAGCCCACATGGGGACATGTCCATGTACCGCCTATCGACTATCAGGCTATCTCCTACTATGCTGACCCTATGGCCAGCAAACCCAAGGGTGATGGCAAGATAGATCCTGAACTCGAAAAGACCTTCGATAAACTCGGCATCCCCCTCGAAGAGCGCCTGGCCCTTTCCGGTAATACGGCAGTCGATGCCATCATGGACTCCGTGAGCGTGAAGACCACCTTCAAGGAGAAACTGCGCGAGAAAGGTGTTATCTTCTGTTCCATCGGTGAGGCCATCAAGGAGCATGGCAATCTGGTGCAGAAGTATCTGGGAACGGTAGTGCCTTACCGCGACAATTTCTTTGCTGCCCTCAACTCAGCAGTCTTCAGCGACGGCTCGTTCGTGTATATCCCCAAGGGCGTGCGCTGTCCGATGGAACTGAGCAGTTACTTCCGTATCAATGCCAGGAATACAGGACAGTTTGAGCGGACACTGATCGTGGCCGATGATGACAGTTATGTTTCTTATCTCGAAGGCTGTACGGCGCCGATGCGTGATGAGAACCAACTCCATGCTGCCATTGTGGAAATTATTGTGATGAACCGTGCGGAAGTGAAGTACTCCACCGTACAGAACTGGTATCCTGGCGATGAGAACGGCAAGGGTGGTGTGCTGAATCTCGTGACGAAGCGCGGTGATCTGCGTGGTGTGGATTCGAAACTATCTTGGACACAGGTGGAGACGGGATCTGCTATCACTTGGAAGTATCCGTCGTGTGTCCTGCGTGGCGACAACTCGCAGGCAGAGTTCTACAGTGTTGCCGTGACGAACAACTATCAGGAGGCCGACACAGGTACGAAGATGATCCATATCGGAAAGAATACCAAGAGCACTATCATCTCGAAGGGTATCTCGGCAGGACATAGCCAGAACAGTTATCGCGGTCTGGTGAGGGCAGCGGCTACGGCTGACAACGCCCGCAACTATAGTTCTTGCGATTCACTGCTCTTAGGCTCGGACTGTGGCGCGCATACTTTCCCCTATATGGATGTGCACAACGATACGGCCATCTTAGAGCATGAGGCAACCACCTCGAAGATCTCAGAGGATCAACTGTTCTACTGCAACCAGCGTGGTATCCCCACAGAACAGGCTGTGGGCCTCATCGTCAATGGCTATGCCAAGGAGGTGCTGCAGAAACTGCCCATGGAGTTTGCCGTCGAGGCTCAGAAATTGCTCTCCGTCTCTCTCGAGGGCACCGTGGGATGAATGAAGAATCACCATTTAGAAAGAGTCATATAGCATTAAAAAAAGATGAAGAAGTTTTATTTATTTATGATGATTGCCTGCCTGTCGGTCCCGGCTATGTCACAGGAGAAGTTTGAGTTAGGCCAGCCTGATAACGATGACTATCGGTACTTGGATGAGTATCAGGCCCTGAAGGATTACATCGACTACTCTAAGTACCCGAATTTCAAACTTGGTGCCGGTACGACTGTCAGCGACTATCTCAGTAAATCATTGATCAAGAACATGATCAACAAGAACTTCACTGAGACAGTTGCCGGCAATGCCATGAAAATGGCCAGTTGCGTGGATGGTAATGGTAACATGAACTTCACGACTGTCAAGAACTATGTCAATGCTGCCACTGAAGCAGGCATCAACGTCTATGGACACACCCTTGCCTGGCACTCACAGCAACCCAACGGATGGCTGAAGAAACTTCTGGCCGACAAGCCCGACCCCTCTGCCGGAGAGGTATGGGCAGAGATCGCCAGCAAGGATTTCCGTAAGGACAAGAGCGTGGGCTGGCATTCCGACGAAACCGAATACGGCTATTCATTCAGTTATGATGCCAATGACGGCCTTATTATCCATTGCACCAAAAAGAATACTAACTCCTGGGATGTACAGTTCCTAGCCATGACCGATATCCCCACTACCGTAGGTCAGACCTACAAGATGACGATGACCGTCAAAGGCTCAGAGGCAGGCAATCTCCATAGCAAACTCGGCGATTGGGGTAACGGAGAATACCCTGATGTCCCGTTCACTACAGAGTGGCAGGATGTGGAAGTCAGTTATACGGCAGCCGTTGAGAGCAGTTTTTTCATGCTCCAGTGTGGCGACTTCGTTGGTGACATCTATGTCAAGGAGATTAAGTTCGAGGGATATAAGTCAGGCGCGACCGTCGCACTGACTGCTGAGGAGCGTCATGATACCCTTGTCTGGGCTATGGATAAGTGGATCAAGGGCATGATGGAAGCCTGTGACGGCAAGGTCAAGGCATGGGATCTCGTCAACGAGGCCATCGGCGGTGGCGGTGACGACGGCGAGGGCAACTACGAACTGCAACATTCCGAGGGCTATAAGAGTGGCACATGGGATGTTGGCGGCGATGCTTTCTACTGGCAGGACTACATGGGCGATCTCGAATACGTGCGGCAGGCCTGCCGCCTCGCCCGCAAGTACGGGCCTGAGGACATCAAACTGTTCATCAACGACTACAACCTGGAGTCTGACTGGGATGACAACAAAAAGGTCAAGTCGCTCATCAACTGGATCAAGAAGTGGGAATCTGACGGCGTAACCAAGATCGACGGCATTGGCACGCAGATGCATATCAGTTGCTTCGAGAATACCACTATTCAGAATGGTATCAAATCACACATTACCAATATGTTCAAACTTATGGCTGCCTCGGGCAAGTTAGTCCGTGTCAGCGAGATGGACATGGGTTACGTCCGCGGTTCCAACAGATGGGGATCCTCTGTCAAGACCAGTGAAATGACTGAAGAAGAGCACAAGAAGATGGCTGATTTCTATGAGTGGATTATCAAGGAATACCTCAGCATTGTTCCCCCTGAACAGCAGTGGGGCATCTGCCAGTGGTGTACCACCGACTCTCCCGCCAATAGTGGATGGCGCGGCGGTGAGCCTGTGGGTATCTGGGACCTTAACTACTACCGCAAGCATGCTTATGCCGGATTTGTACGCGGTCTGGGTGGTGTTGCCAGCAGCATTGAGAAGATTGGGGCTGACAAGACGATAGACACTTCAAAGGGCATCTACAACCTCAACGGTATGCGTATGTCAGCGACATCGCTCGAGGGTCTCCCCTCCGGCATCTACATTGTAAACGGCAGGAAGGTTATCAGATGATACCGTTTGGTTGGCACATTTTTTATTCGTAACTTTGCAGCCTAAACAGGAAGCGATTATGTTAGAAGTGAAGAACCTGCACGCCAAGATAGGCGACAAGGAGATATTAAAAGGAATCAACCTCGTGATCAACGATGGTGAGACGCATGCCATCATGGGGCCGAATGGTTCTGGTAAGAGTACGCTCAGTGCCGTGCTCGTGGGTAATCCGCTCTACGAGGTGACGGAGGGCGAGGCATACTTCAATGGCAAGAACCTGCTGGAGATGAAGCCTGAGGACAGGGCGCACGAAGGACTCTTCCTCTCGTTCCAGTATCCCGTGGAGATCCCTGGCGTATCGATGACGAACTTCATGAAGGCCGCCATCAACGAGAAGCGCAAGTATCAGGGATTGGGGCCTATGAATGCAGCAGAGTTCCTGAAACTGCAGCGTGAGAAGCGCAAGATCGTGGAACTCGACTCCAAACTGGCCAACCGCAGTGTGAACGAGGGGTTCAGTGGTGGTGAGAAGAAACGTAACGAGATCTTCCAGATGGCGATGCTCGAGCCCAAGTTGAGCATCCTCGACGAGACGGACTCCGGACTCGATGTCGATGCCATGCGCATCGTGGCCGAGGGTGTGAACAAACTCCAGACGCCAGAGACCTCCTGTATCGTCATCACCCACTACGACCGTCTGCTGGAGATGATCCGTCCTCAGTACGTACATGTCTTATACAAAGGTCGTATTGTCAAGACGGGCGGTCCTGAACTCGCCAGGCAGATTCAGGAGCACGGCTATGACTGGATCAAGGAGGAGATAGGAGAAGAATAGGGTTATCGTTTAGGGCTTAGTTTATAGATGAATAGCGAACAGCAATATATAGACCTCTACGGGCAGGCTCGGCAGATAATCATGGATCATGCACCTGAGCCGATGAATGCCGTGCGCGACCAGGCTTTCGAGGACTTCAAGGCGCAGGGCCTTCCATCCAAGAAGGTAGAGCGCTATAAATACACAGACCTGCAGACGCTCTTCGCGCCCGACTATGGCCTCAACCTGAATCGCCTCGAAATCCCCGTCGATCCCTATCAGGCCTTCCGTTGCGACGTGCCTAATCTGAGCACCAGCCTTTATTTCGTAATTAACGATATGTTCTGTCACGATGATAAGCCCAAAGGTCATCTGCCTGAGGGAGTTGTCATCGGTTCACTGCGTGGTCATCCTGAACTCATAGACAAGTACTACGCTAAGTTGGCCAAGACCAGCGAGGATGCCGTGACGGCCCTCAATACGATGCTGGCACAGGATGGTTTGCTGGTTTATGTGCCTAAGAACGTCAAGGTGGAACGTGCCATACAGGTCATCAATATCCTGAAGGCACCATCTCTCACCCCTCACCTCTCACCCCTCACCTCTTATACAATGGTGAACCGCCGTGTGCTCATCGTGCTCGAAGAGGGAGCAGAGGTCAAGATGCTCTTCTGTGACCATGCCGCCGACGACAGGAACTTCCTCGCCACGCAGGTCATTGAGGCCTACGTGGGCGATAATGCCTCACTCGACCTGTATTGCCTTGAGGAGACGCACGCCAAGAATGTCCGCGTGAGCAATGTCTATATCGACCAGCAGTGCAACAGCCGTGTGAACCATAACGTCATCACCCTCCACAACGGCACGACCCGCAACAAACTCGACCTCACCTTCTCTGGCGAGGGAGCCGAGTGTGCCTGCTATGGTTGTGTGATTGCCGACAAACAGCAGCATGTCGATAATAATACGCTGATTGTCCATAAGGTGCCCCATTGCACGTCGAACGAACTCTACAAATATGTTCTCGACGACAAGGCCACGGGTGCCTTCGCGGGAAAGGTGTTGGTAGAGCACGGGGCACAGAAGACCTCGTCGCAGATGACCAACCAGAACCTGACGGCGACGAAGGAGGCCCGTATGTACACCCAGCCCATGCTTGAGATCTATGCCGACGATGTGAAGTGCGCCCACGGCTCGACGGTGGGCCAACTCAACGATGCCGCCCTCTTCTACATGCGCCAGCGTGGCATCTCGCTCGATGAGGCCAGACTGCTCCTGCAGAACGCCTTCATCAACGAGGTTATAGACCACATGCAACTCGAACCCCTCCGCGACCGTCTCCACTATCTCGTGGAGAAACGCTTCCGTGGTGAACTGAATAAATGTGAGGGCTGTAAACTTTGCAAATAAGATGATGTACGATATCAATCAAATACGGGAGGATTTCCCCATTCTGGCTCGCGAGGTGTATGGTAAGCCACTGGTGTATCTCGACAATGCGGCGACCACGCAGAAGCCGCTCAGTGTGCTCGATGCCATGCGCGACGAGTATCTCAATGTGAATGCCAACGTGCATCGCGGTGTGCATTATCTTTCCCAGCAGGCCACCGATCTGCATGAGGCGGCTCGCGAGAAGGTGCGCCAGTTTATCCATGCGCGGAAGACTGAGGAGATTGTCTTCACGCGGGGCACTACCGAGGCCATCAACCTCGTGGCTTCGTCCTTCTGCGAGAGTCAGATGCAAGAGGGTGACGAGGTGATCGTCACGGAGATGGAGCATCACTCGAATATCGTCAGTTGGCAACTTCAGGCGATGAAACGGGGGATTGTGGTCAGGCATCTGCCCATTACCGACGATGGACAGTTATGTATGGATCAACTGGAGCCGATGATCTCTTCCAAGACGAAGATCATCAGCGTGGTCCATGTCAGCAACGTGCTGGGAACGGTGAATCCTGTCGATGAAATCGTGAGAATCGCCCATGCCCACGGCATCCCCGTGTTAGTCGATGGTGCCCAGAGTGCACCCCACTTCCAGGTGGATGTACAGGCCATGGACTGCGACTTCTTCGCCTTCAGTGGTCATAAGATGTACGGGCCTACGGGCATCGGTGTACTCTATGGCAAGGAGGCGTGGCTGGAGAAGTTGCCACCGTATCAGGGCGGCGGTGAGATGATTGACAAGGTGACGTGGGAGAAGACCACCTTCGAGCGACTGCCGTTTAAGTTCGAGGCCGGCACACCCGACTACGTCGCCACCCACGGACTGGCCAAGGCCATCGAATATATCGATTCCATCGGCTTCGACGCCATCCAGCAGCACGAGCAGGAACTTACCCGTTACTGCATGGAACAACTCCAGACCATCCCCGATATCCGCATCTACGGCCTGCAGGACTCACAGAGAACCGTCCCCGCTGAGTTCCGCGACGCTGTCGTATCGTTCAACGTCGGCAATATCCACCACTTGGATATGGGAACCTTATTAGACCGCTTGGGCATCGCCGTGCGCACGGGTCATCACTGCGCCCAACCGCTGATGGACCGTCTGGGCATCTCCGGCACCGTCCGTGCCTCCTTAGCCCTCTATAGCACCAAGGAGGAGATTGATACACTTGTTGCTGGTATCTGCCGCGTCAGTCAGATGTTCTGATTGCACTTACATCTGCCTGAGACTCATGGCATAGAAAAGACCTTTTTGCGCCATCAGTTCCTCGAAGGATCCTTGTTCGGCAATGCGGCCTTTGTCAAGTACGATGATACGGTCGCAGTGGCGGACGGTAGATAATCGGTGGGCAATGACCACACGTGTACAGTTCTGCTTGTCGAGATTGTCGCTGACTTGTTTCTGTGCCAGGTTGTCCAAGGCGGATGTCGCTTCATCGAAGAAAATGATCTTGGGCTTTGAGATCAGTGCGCGGGCGATAAGGATACGTTGCTTCTGGCCTCCGGAGAATCCGATGTCATTTCCTGCCACCATCGTGTGCAGTCCCATAGGCATCTTACGCACCTCGTCATCGAGACATGCCATCCGCAGGGCTTCCCAGGCATCGTCTTGTGTGGCCCATGGGGCGGTAATGGTGATGTTATGGAACAGGTCACCCGTAAAGAGACTGCCACTTTGCAGACAGCAGCCGATATGACGGCGCAGACTGGTCTTATCGACTTTCGCCAGGTCGTAGTTGTCAAAATAGATGCCGCCCGAGAGCGGGTGCTCAAAACCGAGGAGCAGACGCATGAGTGTGGATTTACCGCTGCCCGACTTCCCGACGATACCGACGTACTCTCCCGGATCTATTCTCAGAGTAAGGTCGTCCAGCACAAGGGGACCATCCTCCCGATAGCGGAATGATACGCCAGAGACCTCAATGCCGCCAAAGAGGTCTGCCACTTGTGGGGCCTTGGCCTCCATCTCCGGTACGGCTTCCAGTATCGGACGGACACTCTCCAGGAGGGGCTTTATCTGGGCCAGTTGGGGAATGACGTTGTTAATCTGCATCAGTGCTGCCGTCATCATACCAAAGGCAGAGGCGAAGGCGATATAGTCTGAGGAACTGACCTGGTAGTAGAGGGTCGTCCAGAAGATCAGTGCCAGACCCCCGAGGGAGAGCAGGGCAGACAGGGCAGGGTAGAGCCGCCCCTTGAAGGCCGGGTTATAGAGCAGTCGGGCGGTGTCGGTGTAGTTGTCCAGCCATCGCGTGAAGGCGCGGTCTTCGCTACCCGTCAGTTTCAGTTTCTGGATGCCGGCAAACATTGAATATTCCAGTCCGCTGAGTTGAGCCGCTTTTTCCGTGTATTTGCTCTTGACATTCACCGTGCGGTGATAACTGAGCCAGAGCATCAGTACCTGTAGGATGATGATCAGCAGGGCGGGCCAGAGCAGTTGCTGGCCGTAGATCCATACCTGTACCAGATAGACCAGCGACAGCACGGCTGACAGTCCTACACCAACAATCGACTCGTTGATCATACTGCTGAGCGTGGAGACATTGTTGAGTTTTGCCGTCAGTTCACCGCTGGCGTGCTTGGAGAAGAAGGTGGGCGAGAGCAGGAACGTGCGTGCCATGATGGCAAACTGGGTGTGCATATCGACAATATGCTGGACGCGGTTGATATAGAGGTTACGGGTCAGCATCAGCAGTACCGTGCCAATGGTGACACCCAGCAGCAGCCCAGTGATGGGGAGCAGGGCGGCGGCATCGCTGGTGGGGATGACGGTGTCGAAGATCAGTTTGTTGGCCATAGGCATGAACATGCCGAGAAGGACAACAATGAGTGCTGCTGCACAGAGCAACAGGGCATTGGGGCCGGAGACCACGCTCCAGGCGAAGCAGATCAGGTCCTTCACTTCCAACTGGTGCAGGGGAAGTGGTTTTGTGAAGGTGATGGCCTTAGGTTTCAGGTCATGGTCCATCTCTTTCTTTCCGATCTTCTTCAGCGTGCCGTCCTGCAACCGGTAATGGTAGCCCAGTCCTGAACGGGTCTCGGTGAGGGCCACGAGGCGTCCGTCTTTGTCATAGCCTAATAGTGGTCCTACGCATTCGCGCCACCACGTGCCGGTCAGTTTGATTCGTCGCATCATAATGCCCCGAGGACGGAGGATGCCTGTCAGTTGTTCTTCGGGTGTCAGAAGGCTGTCTTCCAGTTCATAGTCTGTCACGCCCAGCGCATCAAGGATCTGGCGGAGTGCAGAGTTATTGTCTTGGGGTATGATACGTTTCTTATGGCGGAAGCCCAGACGCTGTGAACCCCGTTCGATGGCTTCCGCCAACCGGGTACGGTCCAACTGTCGCCGTTTCTTGATCTGATTGATATATACTGCCATGATCTTTTTCTCCTTACTCCAACTTCATCAGTTCCTGATAAAAACCCTCCACGGCAATGAGGTTCTCATGCCGTCCGCGCTGAAGGATCTTGCCTTGGTCCATCACGATGATCTCATCACAGTCGCGGATGGTGGAAAGCCGGTGGGCGATGATGATCTGTGTGGGACCCATCATGCGGATGGCAGTCATCACCTCGTCTTCCGTCTTGGGGTCGAGGGCACTGGTGGCTTCGTCCATGATGAGGATGGACGGCTCCCGTGAGAGGGCTGTGGCTATCTCCATGCGCTGCCGCTGGCCACCGCTGAAGTTCTTTCCGCCCTTGACAAGCCTTGTGGCGAAGCCTTCCGGGCGGCTGATGATGTCATCGCGGATCTGCGCGTCGCTACAGGCCATCATCATGGTAAACTCCTCGATGGATTCGTCCCACATGCGGATATTCTGTGCCACCGTGTCATCAAACAGCACGATGTTCTGGTCGATGACGGCCACGGAATTGGTCAGTTCCTCATTGGAGATGCTTTCAATAGGCCGCCCGTCGAACAGGATCTCTCCGCTCCAGGGCTTATAGAGTCCGCTGATGAGTTTCGCCAGCGTCGATTTGCCGCATCCGCTCGTACCTACCAGGGCCACAGACTGTCCGGGCTCTATCCTCAGGTTGAAATGCTCGATGAGGGGTGGCAGAAGGCAGGAGTAACCGAATGTTACATCCTTCATCTCCAGCAGACCGTCGAGTTTGCCTTCCGCGAGTTCGCCTTTGCTGTCGCGATGGTCTTCCGGATATTTCATCACGTCTTCCACGCGCTCCATCTGGCTCCGCATCTCAACAATGGTCTGCGAGGCGTTCACAATCTTGTTGACAGGTGAGAGGAATGATGACATAAAGCCTTGGAAAGCCAACAGCATACCAACGGTCATCTCGCCCTTTAGGATGAGCAGGGCACCGAGAATCAATATGGTCGTATCTACCAGACCGGAAACGAGGATGGGCAGCAGGTCGATCCTCATCTGGGAGTCGGCACTGTTCCCCTCCATATTGAACTTCCTTGACCACAGACCGCTCCAGTACTCAAAGAAACCGGTTTCTGCTCCGGCGGCCTTGATGCTTTCCATATTGTCGATGCACGACACAGTGGCAGAGAAGTATTTCCCCTCTGCCTGTTCCATAGAACGGATATTGTTGATGTTCCGTTTGGTAAAATGCTGCACCAGTCCTAAGTTGATGATAGCGGCCAGTACACCGATGGCAGTGAGTTCCACAGAGTAGGACAGCATCAGTGCCAGATAGAGCACCAGCAGACTGATGTTGATCATCTGTGGGGCCAGCACTTCAACCAGTGTCTGCGTGATGGTCTCATTCAGGTGCTGTCGCTGTTGGATCTCGCCCACCTGTCGCATGGCAAAGAACGACATCGGCAGGCGCATCACGTGCCGCAGATACTCTACGGTACCCTTCAGTGCCAGTGATCCTGCTATGCGCTTGGCGTACAGGCTTCTCAGATAGACGAGGACGAACTGGAACGTGGCGACTATCAGCATGGCGGCAAAGAACCAGCCGGCCCAGTCCCTGTTACGGCCGGAGAGGATCTCGTCGAGGAAGATACGGGTGAAGAGTGGCGTCACCAGGGCGACGAACGCTGCCAGAAGAGCGAAGATGAATGTCAGCCAGAAGGCTGTTCCTGCGCCTTTCAGGTTCTTTCTCACGTAGGAGAGGATGCTCGTCTGCCGACCGCTACGTTCAAACGTTGCCGTGGGCTTGAAGGTGAGCACCACACCTGTATATGTCTTGGTGAATTCGTCTATCGGCACTTCCACGGGTCCTGTTTCCGGGTCGTTGAGACAGGCTTTCCCCTTCTTGAAACCTCTGAACAGGACGAAGTGCTTGAAGTTCCAGTGGATGATGGCGGGCTGCAGACCGTCGAGCATCTCGTAGGGCGCGCTGTAGCCGTGGGCCTCTAAACCATAGTTCCGTGCAGCGTGGATGATATCCTTGGCCGAAGAACCGTCTCTCGACACGTTACAGGCCAGACGGACTTCTTCTAAGGAAAGCCACTTCCCGTAGTAGGCCAGTACCATTGTCAGGCAGGCGGCGCCGCATTCCACCGTCTCCATCTGCATGACCATGGGTACCTTCGCTACTTTGCTCATCCTCAGTGTTCAATCTTCAATGTTCAATCTTCAATGCCCTGTCAGCGATTCCACATTGTTGTCAAAGGCTCCGATGATGACGCGCCATACGGGTTGGCGCTCCGTGATGACATACACGTTGCAGAGTGTGCCGGTGGAGATGGTCAGACTCTCGCTCTTCTCACGGCTCCAAACCAGTTTCCCGTCTTGTCTGTCGAGGACGACCGACACCTCATAGACGGCCTCGCCCTGGGGTATGAAGGCTGCCAGTGGGGCAATCTTGAGGCGCTTGGCCACGGCCTCCCGTGTGGTAGGATAATGTTCGATGGCTGTAATCTTGCCGTAGGCATAGCCATAGTTTTCACGGTCCAAGTCAGCAGGTGTGACCTGTACCTGCTGCCCGACCTTCAGTTTGCGGAGGTCGTAGAAAGATACATAGACGAGCATCTCCTGCCCGTCGCTTGGCAGGGCGAGTACGCCGGCCTCGTTCTGAAGGTCTGTCTTGAACGGGAAGACCACGCCCTGTGCCGTCACCTTATAGTTAATGGTGCCGAAGGCGCACCAGTAGATGGCCACCAGGAGCATCGCCAGCATGGCACAGAGCACCACGGTGAGTTGGGGCGAGGCTACGCGCGGCATTTCTTCTGCCTCACTGTGGTCGTCGAGGGACTCCAATGCCGTTTTGCTGAAGATATCTGTCATGTCAGGGTGTGGTTAGTCTTGCTCAATCTGAAGATGCCGCGTAAAACCGGTCATGACGAGTATCTTGTAGATATTGGGCTTCACGTGGGTCATCTTGATCTTCCCGCCCAAGTTCATCATGACGGTTCGCATCGTTGCCTGCATGACGCGGAGACCGGAACTGGAGAGGTAGATCAGGTCGGAACAGTCAAACTCCATATCTACTCCCTGCTCCAAGGTGGGTTCAATGTCGCGTTCAAACTGGACGGCGTTCATCGTGTTGATGCGCTCGCCAGTCTTGATGATGGTCCTGCCATCCTTCTTAATGATTTGGGTCATATCGGTGAGTATGTGTAGTGTTCTTGATTCCACCGGTTACCTGGGCCAACTGCGTGTCGTCCAGTTCTCTCATGGATCCTTGTTTCTTTTCTTCTTCCATTGTCGTATGATATTGGTGGGTGCAAAGTTACAAAATTTTTGCTAAAGACCATACTTTTTGCATATTTTTACGTGCCTTTGTCGCAAAAGAATGTAGTCTTGGGGACCAGACACATTGTGAGATATTTTGAAATCAAATTCAATTTTCCCTTCAGCCGGATGCTAACGCACTGATGCCCAGGCGCCTCGGCTGAAGGGGATTATCAATAGTCATGAGCGGTTGTCCGTATGCCTTCCCTGAGCAGATACTCGCCATAGCCGCCAGGCAGACTGTCCTCGAAGACACCGAAGTTCCCGTTGAAGGGAACATGGTCGGCCGTCATGATGCCTGGCTTCAGCGGGAGTTCCAGCGGTGAAATGGAGAATCCGTCACTCAGCCAGTTTGACATACGACTCTAAGGATATGGAGTGTTTCAGTTCGAAGCGCTGGATGCTGGAAGCGGGCACCCCGCTCATCTCCGACAGGCTCTTGGTGGAGATTTTCTTCTCCAGGCGACGGGCCTTCAGGTTCTCTGCCAACCGCTGCATGGTGACCTGTAGTGGATAGGGGTCGAATACGTATCTGTTCTGCATCATATATTATGCGTAAAGTCTTGTTTTGCGATTTAATACAGCATATATTATGTGCAAAGACACGAAAAATACTTCACACTACCAAACTTTTTCTCAAAAATCTGCAGGGGACATTCTTGTGGCAGTCATCTTTGTTCCTGAGAAGGTATCTACTGACAGTTTGACAATTGTCAAACGATCGACTGACAACTGTCAAACAATCGTTTGACAATTGTCAAATTACTACCGCTCGGTTCCATGGGAATACCTGCCATGCTTCCCGATCATTCCGAAAGCCCTCCCAGATGTTCCGAAAGCCCTCCCAGTCATTCTGAAAGCCCTTTCAGCCGGACTGCCTGACAGTCAGTCGGTTATGCCTCGGCTGAAAGGTAAAATGGAATCGCTGTCGAGATATAGAAATAGTCGGAAACATTTGGGACTTTACGAAAAATGTCGTCTCTAGCATCGTGTAAGTGTGTCACGAGAAGAGAAGATGCTAGCAAGTCATTATTATGAGGGGAAGGTCGAGGCAGGCTGCGACGAGGCCGGGCGCGGTTGTCTGGCGGGCAGTGTGTATGCGGCAGCGGTGATTCTGCCCGAGGACTATCAGAACGAACTGCTCAACGACTCGAAGCAACTCACGGAGAAGCGTCGCTACGAACTGCGTGAGATCATCGAGCGCGACGCCATCGCATGGGCCGTGGGCATCGTCACCCCCGAGGAGATCGACAAGATCAACATCCTCAACGCCTCCATCCTCGCCATGCACCGTGCGCTCGACCAACTCCAGGTGCGCCCCGAGGCCATCATCGTCGATGGCAACCGCTTCAAGCCCTACCGTCCAGTGGTTGGCGGTGTTACAGCCAACATCCCCCACACCACCATCGTCAAGGGCGACGGCAAATATCTCTCCATAGCCGCCGCCTCAATCCTCGCCAAGACCTACCGCGACGACTACATGAACGGACTCGCGAAGGAGTATCCCCAATACGACTGGCTGTCGAACAAGGGCTACCCCACGAAGGCGCACCGCGAGGCCATCCGACAGTACGGCATCACGCCCTACCACCGCAAGAGTTACAACCTGCTTGGCACTGAAGAACTTACAATCGACTTTCCTGAGTAATGTTGTCAGTCGGTATTGGCTTTATACTCGCTGGCGGACAGTATGGCACATGATATCATAAGGCGGAGAAAGACCTTCGTATTTGTTAAGTTGATGTTGCAAAGAGAATCATTATACCGGACGCAAAGATGCAGGGAGTCCGTGTTTTCACCTTTTTTATAATTATTCTCTGAAAATCAAAGCCTCTGCGTACAGGATTTTTTGTAATTTTGCAGGCGAATGAAGAAACGTACGTTTAAAATAGTAATAAGACAATGGCAAAGAAAGCACTTTTGATGATTCTCGACGGATGGGGAATCGGTAAGCATGGTAAGGGTGACGTGATCTTCAACACGCCGACCCCGTATCTGGATCTCCTGACAGCCACTTCGGCTCACTCCCAGTTGATGGCCTCTGGTGAGGACGTCGGATTGCCCGACGGACAGATGGGTAACTCTGAGGTGGGTCACCTCAATATCGGTGCCGGGCGCATCGTGTATCAGGACCTGGTGAAGATCAACCGTGCCTGCAAGGACGGCTTCATCATGGAGAACCCGCAGGTGAAGGCTGCCTATACATACGCCAAGGAGAATGGTAAGAAACTCCATCTG
>JAFRMM010000094.1 GCA_017430675.1 Prevotella sp. | reverse complement strand
GGCATCTTAATGTCCATCAGCACGATATCATAGGTATTCTTCTCGGCCATCTCAACAGCCTCCTGGCCGTTCTTGGCACGTTCAAACTGATAGTACTTCTTCAGGATGTACGTCATCAGGATGAAGTTACTGTCATTGTCTTCTGCAATCAAAATCTTTTTCATATTTCAATTTTTTTACCTTTTTACTTTTTTACCTTTTTACTTTTTCCCCAGTCTGTCTTTCCACATCTTGCTCATATCCTCGAGCGTCTTACCCTTGGTCTCGGGAACGAGGCGCCATACGAACAGGGCGGCGATCACGCAGATAATGCCATAGAGACCGTAGGTGAACCAGTGGCCGAAGTCATCGCCCTCCGTCAGATGCATGTTGAACATGGGCACGAACGAACTGCTGACGATGAAGTTGGAGATCCACTGGAAGGCCACGGCAATGGCCACGGCAGCACCGCGGATGGTGTTGGGGAATATCTCGGCGATGAGCACCCAGGTGATGGGACCCCATGAGAACATGAACGAGGCGGAATAGACCAGCAGCGAGGCGGCAGTCACCAATGCAAGACTCTCGTTACCGAAGGTCACGGCCACACCGAAGGCACCCAGGGCCATACCTAATGAACCGCAGATGAGCAGCGGCTTACGACCCAGTTTCTCCACCGTGAACACAGCCACGAGCGTGAACGAGATATTGATGATACCCATGAATACCGTCAGCATCATCGGGTCGTCCATACCCATGTCACCGAAGATACGCGGCGCATAGTACAGCACGGCGTTGATGCCCACAGCCTGCTGGAACACGCTGAGCATGATACCCACGAAGATACAGAGGCCGCCGTAGGTCATCAGTTTCTCGGTCTTCACCACCATCGTGTCCTTGATGTCCTGCAGGATCTCGGCAGCCTTCGACTTACCGTTGATCTTGGCGAGGATACCCTCCGCCTTCTGGTCCTGACCGATAGAGACGAGGTAACGCGGTGTCTCAGGCACGAAGCAGATGAGCAGGGCGAACAGTCCTGCGGGCACAGCCTCACTACCGAACATATAGCGCCAGCCGGTGGTCACCGTCCACTGTGCGGCGGGGTTGATGGCGGCAATACCCTTACCCATCTCCTCCACCAGCGGCTGCAGATGGTCGCCCAGGATGAAGAAGTTCACGAAATAGACCACCAACTGACCGAAGATAATGGCGAACTGGTTCCAACTGACGAGCATGCCACGGATGTTCGAAGGTGCCACCTCACCGATGTACATCGGACAGATGGCCGAGGCCAGACCCACGCCGATACCACCGATGACGCGGTAGAAGTTAAACATCAGAGCCAGCGAATAACTGGGTGTGCCGTGCTCGAAGAACAGAAATTCGGGGTCCATCGAGCCGAGGGCTGAGATAAAGAACAGCAAGCCGGCAATGATCAGTGACTTCTTACGACCCAGGTTCGTGGCCAGGAAGCCGGAGAGCGCCGAACCGATGATACAACCGATGAGGGCTGAGGCAGAGGTGAAGCCGTGCCACCCGTCGGTATAGGCGAAGTCCTTCGACTCCATGAAGAAGGCTTGGAGTCCCTTCTCTGCGCCGGAGATGACCGCAGTGTCATATCCGAACAACAGGCCACCCAAGACGGCGACCATCACGATTGAAATGAGGTAGGATTTGCTACCTTGTTCTGTTTGTTGATTCATCACTATTACTATTTGTTTATTAAGTTATTTGCGGTCTTTAGGAAAATCTCTGCAAAAATAAGGCTTTTCCACGAAATCACCAAATAATTTCGACTGAATACGCATTTTTTTGCGAGATTATTTCTGTACGTCAGGATTTTTATGTACTTTTGTACCCACTAGCAACTAATAAAGAACAAATATGAAGAAATTCCTTACCCTTGCCCTGCTTGCCGTCAGTATGACGGCAGCAGCACAGCCCCACGTGATGGACATCAACACGAAGAAACTGGGCGCCCCCGTACAGCCGACGATGTACGGCATCTTCTTTGAAGACATCAACTACGCCGCCGACGGCGGACTCTATGCCGAGATGGTGAAGAACCGCTCCTTCGAGTTCCCCCAGCGCCTGATGGGCTGGCGCGCCTTCGGTAAGTTCGACGTCAAGGATGACGGTCCCTTCGAGCGCAATCCCCATTACGTGCGCCTTAAGTACTCAGGCCACAGCGACAAGTTCACCGGCCTTGAGAACGAGGGTTTCTTCGGCATCGCCGTCAAGGAAGGTGCCTCCTACCGTTTCTCCGTCTGGGCACGCTGTCCCGAGGGCGGACGATCGACACTGGAAGTGAGTTTCGTCGATAACGACACCATGGGCGAGGACCAGCGCTTCGCCACCGTCAATGTGGAGATCAGCGGCAAGGAGTGGAAGAAATACACGGCCACGCTGAAGTCGCCGCGCACCGAGGCCAAGGGTGCCCTCCGCCTCTTCCTCGCCGGCGACAAGGCGACGACCGACGTGGAGCATGTCTCCCTCTTCCCCACCGACACGTGGAAAGGCCGTGAGAACGGCATGCGCAAGGACTTGGCACAGGCGCTCTTCGACATGCACCCGGGCGTGTTCCGCTTCCCCGGCGGCTGCATCGTAGAGGGTACCGACCTGGAGAGCCGCTACCAGTGGAAGAACAGCGTCGGTCCCGTGGAGAACCGTCCGCTGAACGAGAACCGCTGGCACTACACCTTCGGCCACCGTTTCTATCCCGACTATTTCCAGTCGTACGGCCTCGGCTTCTTCGAGTTCTTCCAACTCTGCGAGGACTTCGGCTGTGAGGCCCTGCCCGTCATCTCGTGCGGACTGGCCTGTCAGTTCCAGAACCCCGACCCCACGAAGCCCGGCGTACACGTGGCCCTCGATGACCTCGACAGTTACATCCAGGATGCCCTCGACCTCGTGGAGTTCGCCAACGGCCCCATCGACAGCAAGTGGGGCAAGGTGCGCGCCGACATGGGCCATCCCGAGCCCTTCGGCCTGAAGTACCTCGGCGTCGGCAATGAGCAGTGGGACTACGACGAGGCCCACGGCGGCTTCGGTCCCGTGTTCACCGAGCGCCTGAAGAAGTTCAACGCCGCCCTCCGCGCCAAGTATCCCGACCTGAAACTCATCGGCACCACCGGTCCCAACTCCGAGGGCTGGGACTTCGACCTGCTGCAGCCGCGCATGAAGGAACTGAAGGTCGATCTCTACGACGAGCACTACTACCGCAACGAGCAGTGGTTCCTCTCCCACGGTCTGCGCTACGACAGTTACGACCGCAAGGGCCCGCGCGTGTTTGCCGGCGAATATGCCTGCCACGGTGCCAACGGCAAGAAGTGGAACCACTTCGAGACCTCTCTCTACGAGGCTGCCCACATGACGGGCATCGAGCGTAATGCCGACATCGTCCACATGGCCACCTACGCCCCCCTCTTCGCCCACGTCGAGGGCTGGCAGTGGCGCCCCGATGCCATCTGGTTCGACAACCTCCGCAGTTTTAAGTCCGTCAGTTACTACGTGCAGCAACTCTTCGCCATGAACAAGGGCACCAACGTGCTGTCGCTCACGATGGACAAGCAGCCCGTCGCCGGACAGGCAGGTCAGGACGGTCTCTTCGCCTCTTCCGTCTTCGACGCGGGCACGGGCGAGATCATCGTCAAGGTGGTGAACACCTCTGACGCCGCCCAGCCCATCACCCTGAACCTCCTCGGCATCAAGGGCGGGCGCACGGCGCAGACCATCACCCTCAGCCACAACGGCATGGACGATGAGAACACGCTCGACAATCCCGAGAAGATCACGCCGAAGCAGGGCACGCTGACGTGCGATGCTGGCAAGAAGAATACGCTCCTGCTCGATGATATCCCCGCCAAGACCTTCCGTCTCTACAAGATCAAGAAGTAAGTATGTCTTGACGCATTTGACGCATTTGACGCATTTGACACATTTATATACAACTTCCTCACGCGTACCGCGCACGCACGGTACGCGTGAGGTTTCTTTGAAATAATTCGTCAAATGTGTCAATTCGTCCATTCTTCTTTGATTTGGCTGCAAAGATAAGAAAAAATTTCTTTCATTTCCCCAAAAGTCCAAACCCAGGATAAACCTAAATTTCAGGGTACCTGAGAACGAGGGGTATTTAACGAAATTTTCTCAATGCTTTAGGAAAATTACTCAATGAGTATTTTGCAATAGTCATTGAGTATTTCCCGAAAGTCACTGCCGCTTGACTG
>JAFRMM010000093.1 GCA_017430675.1 Prevotella sp. | reverse complement strand
ATCAAGGACAATAACCGTGAAACAATAACCAATAACCGTGACGGCCAGTGGTTTACGATTAGCGGCCAGCGCATCGACAAGCCCACGAGGAAGGGCCTCTACATTCACGACGGAAGGAAGGTCGTCGTGAGATAATAGGCGCGCCCGCGCGCGATAGTAGGTTAAACCCGAAAACAAGTGTCCCATCTGTCCCATGTGTCCCTGTCGTTTTGCGGAAAAGGGACAGATGGGACAGGTGGGACACATAAAAAGTGAGTATGACAACTATATACCTGCTCACACATGTACGCGCGCGAATAACGAAGCCATCCACGGAACGGGAGGGGTTGGGTGCAGGATATCCGGTGGCACTTATCACCCGGATTCTCTCGAGAATTCATCCCTATAGTGGCTCCGTTTTCCGCTACGGAGCCACTATAGGAAAAAATAGTGGCACGATAGCAGAAAATAGTGGCTCCGTATGATCATACGGAGCCACTATTACTGATCTCCAGGCACATCATGGTGAGGTCGTCGTTAGGATTGGCACCCTTGCGGTGCTGCTCCACGGCCTCCCTGAGCGTATCGACCACGTCCTTGGAGGTGGCGGAGGGACCGCAGCGGCTGATGATCTCAATGACACGGTCGTCGCCGAACTGCATCTGCTGGCCGTCTTCGGCTTCGTTGAGGCCGTCGGTATAGAGGAAGAGTTTTCGGCCTCTGATATCCTCCAGGGTCTCCCCGTCGAAGTCGAGGTTGGGCCACAGGCCGATGGGTGCGTTGGTGAGCATGTCCATGAAACGGGTTTCCTTGCCGTCGTGGATGATGGGCGGGTTATGCCCCGCATTGCAGAAGTCGAGTTTGCCTGTGGCCAGGTCGGCCACGGCGATGAACATGGTGACGAACATGCCCTGCTCGTTGTCCTCGGTCAGTGCATCGTTCATGCGGGTGGCTATCTCTGCGGGCATCATGTGCTGGGTGGCCAGGGTACGGAAGAGGCGCGTGGCCTGGGCCATGAAGAGGCTGGCGGGCACGCCCTTGCCGCTGACGTCACCCAGGCAGAAGTAGAGTTGGTTGCCAAGCAGCAGGTAGCCGTAGAGGTCGCCGCCCACCTCCTTGGCGGGTGCGATGGTGGCGTAGAGGTCGAGTCCCTCCCTGTCGGGGAAGATGTTGGGCACCATCGACATCTGGATATCCCTGGCGATGCGCAGTTCACTCTCGATGCGCTCCTTGGCGGCGGTCGTCTCTTCGAGTTGGTCGTAGGCGTGCTGCAGTTTCTCGTGGGCGGCGCTCAGGCGGCGGGTGGCCTCGCGCCTGTGGAGGGTGTAGATGGAGAAGAATACCATGACGAGCACGAGGGCGACACCTGTGTAGATGAGCCGCTGGTGGGTGAGGCTCGCCTTCTGTTGGGCGATCTGGGCCTCCTTCTGCTGGGTGTCGTACATCGTGGCCAGTTCGGCAGCATCGTTCTGCTTGGCCTGACGGATGGCGGTGTCGAGGGCATTGCTAATCTGCGTGCCGACGGCAATGGCGGAGTCCTTGCGCTGTGCCCCCACGTTGGCACGGTACTTGGGCAGCAGATACTGCTGGATATTGTCGAGGGTAAGGGTGATGCCGTTCTGGCTGAGCAGATGGTCGAGGTCGCGGAAGTCGTCGGCGGCCTCGCTGTAGCGGTGGGCGGCCATCAGGTAGTCGTTGGCATAGAGCCGTCCTTCACCCGACTTGCCGTAGGGGGTGCCCGCAGCGGCCCTGAAGGCTTTGGCGGCCTCCTCGGACTGGCCGGTGTTCTCCAAGGCGACGGCACGCATCAGGCTGATCTTTGCCAGTGCGTTCTCAGCAGCCTGGGCATCGGCGTTGGACTGCTGCTCATAGTTCCTGGCCATTTCCTCAGAATAATCGATCCAGGGCAGGGCTTCGGCATAGAGCCGCGCTCTGAGGTATTCGGCGGCGATGCTGCTCACGCCCTCATAGACCACCTTTACCTTGTGGCCTGTGGAGTCTGCGTCTGTCATCTGGTGGAAGAGTCCATCGGCCTGATGGAAGATCCTGGCGGCCTGTTCCGTCCTGCCGAGGTTCAGCAGGCAGCAGCCGACGGTATTGGTGAGCATGGCCTCGTCGGTGTCGGTGCCGCTCTGGTTCTCGCGCATCTTCTCCAGGGCTTCCATGGCCACGTGGAGTGCTCCCTCGTAATCACCCTTGTGGAGCAGCATGTTGGCAAGGCGGCGTGCCGACTTGTTGTAACTCAGTGCATCGCTCTCGGTCTTGATTTCTGCCTTGACGGCTTTCTGGTAATAGAACTCCGATGTGCGGAGTTGGCCCTGGTAGTAGTAGGCCACGCCGCGCCATCTGTTGGCATTCCCCATGGGCAGGTCGCCCACGGTCTCCAGACTGTCGGCCAGTGCGAGGACACGGGCATAGTCACGTGCCTCTCCGGCCGCGAACAGGATACTGTCGGCCTTGCTGGCGCGGAAATTCGCGCGCCGCTCACCACTGCATGATATCATCAACAGGAAAGAAAGAAGTGCAGTGGTGATGAGTATGTATCTGCCTTCTCTCATGTCAATATATTATATAGATTGTATAATCTCCTCTACAACCCTTGGGAAGTGGGCCATCTCCAACTGGTGTTCCTTCTCGGCGATGTCATCGACGGTATCGTCAGGCGAGAGGGCCACGCGGAACTGGGCGATGATCTCGCCGGCGTCGCAGACGGGTGTCACCCAGTGCACGGTCATGCCTGTCTCCTTCTCTCCCGCCGCCTTCACGGCCTCATGCACATGATGGCCCCACATGCCCTTGCCGCCGTACTTCGGCAGGAGGGCGGGGTGGATGTTGATGATCCGGTGGGGATAGGCGTCGATGAGGAAGTCGGGGATCAGCGGCAGCCAGCCAGCCAGCACGATGAAGCCGATGCCGTGTTTCTGGAGCAGCGGCAGCATGATGTCGGGGTTGTTCAGTTCTTCCTTTGGCGTGACAGCCGTAGGCACACCGAGGTTTTCCGCACGTATGAGCGCGTATGCATCAGGCTTATTGCTGACCACGAGAGCGGGATGGATGCTCTCGGAGCCGGCAAAATACTGAATGAGGTTCTCACAGTTCGTGCCGCTTCCCGACACGAAGATAGCGATGTTGACCTTCCCCATGCTATACCAGATGCTCGATGAGGTCGGCACGGTCGCCAGGGAGCATGTCGATGACGGGGATCTCGACCATCGTGTAGCAGCCGGGCTGCAGACGCATGGAGGCGCGGGCCACGTTGACGAGCACCTGACCGGTCAGGGCGGGGTTGTTGATACTCATATTGAACTCCAGGCGCTGGTTCTGCGTCTTACCGCTGACACCTTTGCGCACGAGGTTCACGCCGTGACCCATGTCGCGCACGTCATCGACGCTCTCCACCTGGAACACGTGGGTCTCATCAGAGGCGAAGTAGGGATCGGCCTTGATGTCCTTGGTGACATCCTCAAGTCTGGCACCGTCCTCCAGTTCCACATACACCATGCGGCGGTGGATGCCCTCGCCGAGAGGGATGGTCATGCTCAGGGCGTTCTTCACACCTTTCTTACTGCGTACGCACACGCTGTGACCCATCGACATGCCAGGGCCGAAGTTGGTATAACTGAGGCCCTTGGGGGCGAGGCTCTGCATGAGGGTGCGCACGATGGAGTCAGAGCCCGGGTCCCAGCCGGCGGCGATGACGCTGACGGTCTTGGTCTCCTGGTTGAGTTTCATCAGACGCTCACGGTAGCCCCGGATGTTCGTGTGGATATCAAAGGAATCGACGGTGTTGATGCCCAGCGGGAGAATCTGGTTGGCATACTCCTCACATGAGCGGGTGGGGGTGGCGAGGATGGCCACATCGACATCCTTCAGTTCGCGGATGTCCTTCACCACATCATACTGTGCCAGTTCTGCGGGCTTGTCCTGCGCACCGTTGCGGCGCACGATACCTGCCACTTCGAAGTCGGGGGCGGCCTCCAGGGCCTGGAGGGCATACTGTCCGATGTTGCCGTAACCTACGACGGCTGCTCTGATTTTCTTCATATTAATGGTCTTTTGTTGGTTATTTCCTTGCTTGCGGTTGCAAAAGTACGGCTAATTTGCCAAATAACCTAACGAAATGGCGGAAAAAATATCTAAATTCTTTCCTTTTGTGATAATCAGCAAGGAATCGGGGCCTAAATACAATAAAATGTAACTTCCGTGCGTTTATTAAGAGGTGATAAAAGAAAAATAGTAATTAACGCGGAGATTTATGATTGAATACATCAAGGGGGAGTTGGCCGAACTGACCCCGGCCTTGGCAACGGTAGAGGCCGGCGGTATAGGTTACGGACTGAACATCTCGCTGAACACGTTCAGCGCCATCCAGGGCAAGAAGGAGGTGAAACTGTATGTCTATGAGGCGATCCGTGAGGATGCCCACCTGCTCTACGGCTTCACCAACAAGCGAGAGCGCGAGATGTTCCTGCTGCTGATCACGGTGAACGGCGTGGGTGCCAATACGGCGCGCATGATGCTGTCGGGGATGAGTGTGGCGGAACTGTGCAACGCGATATCCACGGGTAATGCCCGGCTGATACAGAGTATCAAGGGCATCGGGAAGATGACGGCCCAGCGTATCATCGTCGATCTGAGGGACAAGATCGTGTCGCTCGGCATTGCCGATGAGATACCTGCGGGCGGCAGCGTACAGGCTCCCGTGAACAATGCCGTGAGGGATGAGGCTGTGAGTGCGCTGACGATGCTGGGCTTCGCTCCGGCACCCTCGCAGAAAGTGGTCGTACAGATCCTGCAGGAGCAGCCCAATGCGCCTGTAGAGACGGTTGTTAAACTGGCATTGAAGCAGATTAAGTAAATTTGAGCAGACGGGTCGTATATATCATGTTAGTCCTGTTGAGTGTGGCGGCGCTGGCCGTTCCTCCGCAGGACGATAAGACCAGGAACGGCAAGGAGGTGCCCCAGGCAACCGAGACACCGATGGTCGGGGATGAGTCCATTCCCGACTCTCTCTTACACGCGCGCTGGCACATACAGAAGACGGCCCCTGTGCTCGTGGAGGATCTCGACTCGTCGGCTCTTGACCTGAAGCATCCTGAGAATATCCGTCAGACGGTGGAGTACGACGACTCCGCCAATGTCTATTACGTCGGTTCGAAGATCGGCGACTCCTACCTGAACGCTCCTGTGCTGATGACCCTGGAGGAATATGGCAAGTGGGTGGAGAAGCGGGCCTTGCACAACTTCTTCCGGCAGAAGAATGCGGTGGACGTTTCCACCGATGAGAAGGAAAAGTTCTCGTTTGCCGACATGCACTTCGACCTCGGTCCTGCGGAGAAGATCTTCGGTCCTGGCGGCGTGCGCATCAAGACGCAGGGAACGGCGGAACTGAAACTCGGCATGACGATGAAGAACATCGACAACCCCTCGCTGCCCATCCGCAACCGTAAGACCACAGCCTTCGACTTCGACGAGAAGATCAACCTGAACGTGAACGGCAAGGTGGGCGACAAGGTGAACATGAACCTGAACTACAACACCGACGCCACCTTCGACTTCGACACGCAGAACCTGAAACTGAAATACGAGGGCAAGGAAGACGAGATCTTCAAACTCGTGGAGGCGGGAAATGTCAGTTTCCCCTCCAACAACTCCCTCGTGAAAGGTGCCAGCAGCCTCTTCGGCATCCGCACGGACATGCAGTTCGGCAAGTTGAAACTCCAGACGGTGCTCTCGCAGAAGAAGTCATCGACGAAGAGCGTCTCCTCAAAGGGCGGCACGCAGACCACACCCTTCGAACTCGATGTGGTCGACTATGAGGAAAACCGCCACTTCTTCCTCTCGCACTATTTCAGGGAGCGCTATGACGGCTCCATGAGTACCCTGCCCGACCTGATGACGGGTATTGAGATCAACCGCGTGGAGATCTGGGTGACGAACAAGTCGGGCAACACCTCCAACACCCGTAACATCGTGGCACTGACGGACCTGGGCGAGAACACGCAGGTCTATAACCCCTACTGGAGACTCTCCGGACAGCCGGTTCCCAGCAATAGCGCCAACAGCGAGTACGCCACCATCGTGAACAACTATTCCGGGGCCCGTGACATCGACCAGACGACGACGGTGCTGGCCGGTATTCCTGGCTTCGAGGTGGGCTACGACTACGAGAAACTGTCGAGTGCCCGACTGCTGTCATCGTCGGAATATACGATAAACAAATCACTGGGCTATGTCTCCCTGAAGACTGGTCTCCAGACCGACCAGGTGCTGGCCGTGGCATACGAGTTCACCTCGGGCGGCGTGACCTACCAGGTGGGTGAGTTTGCCAGCGACATCACCGACGACACCTCAAAGGCACTGTTCGTGAAGTCGCTGAAGAACACCTCGAACAATCCGTCGCAGGGCAACTGGCGTCTGATGATGAAGAACGTGTATTATCTGGCCACGACCGTGGAGAAGACCAAGTTCCGCCTCGACATCAAGTACCAGAGTGACACGGCCGGCGTCTATCTGACCTATATCCCTGAGCAGAAGGTGAAAGGCAAGACACTGCTGAAACTGCTGGGTTGTGACCGTCTGGATAATAATAACAAGACGAACCCTAATGGCTATTTTGACTTTGTGGAGGGTTACACCATCAGCAACGGCCGCGTGTTCCTGCCCGCAGCAGAGCCCTTCGGCAGTTATCTGAAGAAACAGTTGGTGGCTGGCGGTTTGTCGGAGGCGGAGGCAGAGAAGTATGTGTTCACCCAACTCTATGACTCCACGAAGACCGTGGCGAAGCAGAATGCGGAGCGCGATAAGTTCATCATGACAGGACTGTTCAAGGGCACTTCCGCCAACGTGATCTCCCTGGGTGCCTACAATGTGCCGCAGGGATCCGTGAGAGTGACGACGGCTGGTGGCGTGGAACTGAAGGAGGGCTCCGACTATACCGTCGATTACTCTGCGGGTGAGGTGACCATCATCAACCAGAGCATCCTGGATGCCCATACCGATGTCAAGGCCTCGTTTGAGTCCAACACCGACTACGGCATGCAGCGGAAGACGATGATGGGCGTGAACTGGGAGTACGACTTCTCGCGCAACTTGCAGGTTGGCGGTACGCTGATGCACCTCTCCGAACAGGCTCTTACCTCGAAGGTGGCGATGGGCTCGGAGCCGTTGAGCAACACCATCTGGGGACTGAACGTGAACTGGAAACAGGAGTCGCAGTGGCTCACCTCGATGCTCAACAAGATCCCCTTCCTGCACGTGAAGGAACCGTCGCACATCAACTTCTCGGGCGAGTTTGCCCAACTCATTGCGGGTATTGCCAGCGGCACGCAGGATAATGCCTCCTACATTGACGACTTCGAGAACACGAAGAACTATATAGACGTGAGCAGTCCGAAGGCCTGGACCCTTTCAAGCGTACCGTCAACCTTTACGGAGTCTTCCGACAGGACAGGTGTCACCAGTGGCTTTAACCGTGCCCGTCTGGCCTGGTATTATGTCGATCCCATCTTCACCAACCGTTCCTCCACGCTCACGCCGAGCCACATCAAGAGTGACCTGGACCAACTCTCCAACCATTATGTGCGCGAGGTCTATGTCAAGGAACTCTACCCGAACCGTGACCAGAGCACCTATAACGGAGCCACTACCAAGTTGGACGTGCTGAATCTGGCCTACTATCCCTCGGAGCGTGGCCCCTATAACCTGACGCGGGAAATCAACAGCGACGGTACCCTGCAAATGCCGGAGACCAAGTGGGGCGGTATGATGCGGAAACTGGATACCAACGACTTTGAGCAGGCCAACATCGAGTATATTGAGTTCTGGATGCTCGACCCCTTTATCTACACCCGTCAGGACGGTACGGCCTCCGACTACAGCGGCGACCTCTATTTCAACATCGGCGAGATCAGTGAGGATATCCTCCACGACGGAAAGAAATCCGACGAGAGTGCCATGCCAGTCAACGACAACGACTCCTATACGACCACCCAGTGGGGTAAGATCGGTGTCACGACGACGGAGACATACGCCTTCGTTACGACCAGCGGGTCGCGCAACCTGCAGGATGTGGGCTTCAATGGCCTGAACGATGACGAGGAACGCGGATACGGAGCCTATAAGGAGTGGCTCGATGCCGTGGTGAACAGCGGGCTGGTCACCAACGACAGCATCATACAGGCCTGGCGCAACGACCCCGCCGGCGATAACTACCACTACTTCCGCGGCTCTGACTACGACACGGAGGAGAAGAGTATCCTTGACCGCTACAAACTGATCAACAACCCGCAGGGCAACTCACCCGACACGGAGAACCAGACGGAGGGCTACGACACGAGTTACAAGAGCGGTCCCGACGTGGAGGACATCAACCAGGACCACACCCTGAACGAGTTTGAGCGCTACTTCCAGTACAAGGTACGCATCAGTCCGGAGATCCTTGATGCCTACCGCAACGGGGTGCCTCCCGCCGACTGTTTCATCACCGACATGCGCACCAGCAACGTGAAACTGCGCAATGGCGACACCACAAGCGTCAACTGGTACCAGTTCCGTATCCCCCTGACGGAGTATGAACGCAAGGTGGGAAGCATCAGCGACCTCACCAGTATCCGTTTCATGCGTATGTTCATGACAGGTTTCCAGAAACCCATCGTACTGCGCTTCGGAGCCCTCAACCTCGTGCGCGGCGAGTGGCGCATCTATAAGCAGAGCCTCGGTACGGGTGGCGCAGAGGGCGGACAGATGGAGGTGAGTGCAGTGAATATCGAGGAGAACAACGACAAGAAGCCTGTCAATTACGTGCTGCCGCCGGGCATTAGCAGGGTCACCGATCCCTCGCAGCCACAACTTGTGGAGAATAACGAGCAGGCACTGGACATGGTGGTGAAGGGACTGCAGCATAACGAGTCGAAGGCCGTCTATCGCAACACTACCCTCGACCTGCGCCAGTACAGGCGGATGCAGATGTTCGTGCACGCCAACCATCTGGAACCTGATGCCACGAACCTGCAGGACAACCAGTTGGCCGTCTTCATCCGTGTGGGTAGCGACTATAAGAACAACTACTACGAATACGAGATTCCCCTGGCACTGACCCCTGACCGCAGTGACTACAGCAAGTATGCCACGGCAGACCGTCAGCAGGTATGGCCTGAGGAGAATATGCTCGATATTGACCTCGATGTCTTTACCCGACTGAAGAAACTACGCAATCAGGCAAAGGGACAGGGACTGGCCTCCTTCAGCCAGTTGTTTACCGACTACGACCCTGACCGTCCGAACAACAAGGTCAGCGTGATGGGTAATCCGACACTGGGTGAGGTGAAGGTGATGATGATAGGCGTGCGTAACATCTCCAATGAGGTGAAGTCGGGTGAGGTATGGGTTAATGAACTCCGTCTGCTCGACACCAACAATGAGGGAGGATGGGCCGCATCAGGAACAATGAACGTGCAACTCTCCGACTTCGGCACGGTGAATCTGACGGGCAGTTATATCAGCGACGGCTTCGGCGGACTGGAGGAGGGTGTCATGCAGCGTTCCACCGATACACAGAAACAGTATAGCGTGACAACCAGCCTGGAACTCGGTAAGTTCTTCCCTGACAAGGCGAAGGTCAGCATCCCTCTCTACTATTCTCTGACGAAGGAGGAAACCAGACCGCGCTACAACCCATTGGACACGGACATGCGTCTGGACGATGCGCTGGAGTCGGCATCTGACCAGCATGAGCGCGACAGCATCGAGTCGATAGCCGTCACCAAGACCACGAACTCCAACTTCGCTCTCTCCAACATGCGATGGGGACTGAAGACCAAGAAGCATCCGATGCCCTACGATCCTGCCAACTTCTCCTTCAGTTACAGCCATGCCCACCGTTACACTGCGGGTGAGACTACCGTCTATGAGAAAGAGGATCAGTGGCGAGGTGCTCTGACCTACAGTTACTCGCCCGTTTATAAGACCTGGGAACCGTTCAAGAATCTGAAAAGCAAGTCGAAGTGGCTCAATCTGCCTAAGGCCATCGGACTGAACTACTTTCCGCAGAGCATTGCCTTCAATACTGAGATAACGCGCAGTTACTATGAGTTGCAGGAGCGTGACCTGGAGAGTCTGGAGAACCAGAACCTGCCACTGACGTTCAACGAACAGTTCCTCTGGAACCGTGACTTCTCCCTCCGCTGGGACCTCACCAAGAATCTGCACTTCAACTTCCAGTCGGCTACCCATGCCGAGATCGAGGAGCCCTATACCCCCGTGAACAAGGATCTCTATCCTGACCGCTATTCCGCGTGGAAGGACTCCGTGTGGCAGAGTATCAAGAACCTCGGCACACCGCTCGACTACCAGCAGCAGATCACTGCCAGTTACCAACTGCCGCTGAACAAACTGCCCATCTTTGACTGGATCAACAGCGATGCCACCTTCAACAGCCATTACACATGGGTGCGCGGGACGGTGCGCTCTGACGGCTCGTCCCTGGGTAATACCATCACCAGCAACCGCAACCTGAACATCAACGGCTCCTTCAATCTGGAGACGCTCTATAACCATGTGCCCTTCCTGAAGAAAGCCAATGACCGCTTCAAGAAAGCCATCGCCACGCCTAGTAAGACCAGCAAGGCTAGCAAATCTAATAAGACTAGCAAATCTAGCAAAACTAGCGATCCTGGTAATCCTGACAAACCCAGCGAAGCCACCCCCGAAGAGAAGGTGCTCCCCAAGAACAAGAACACCTACCGGCATGAGATTACCCTGCGCACGGATACCACCATCACCGTAACCCATAACAAGAACTCCAAGCGCCTGACTGTCACAGCCCGCACGAAGGACGGTAAGCCCTATGCTATCTCTTATAAGATCATCGATGCGAACAAGATCCTCATCAAGAGTCTCGATACCGTGCAGTTGAAACTCAGCATCACTGCCAAGGCTCCTCTGGAGAATCAGGCGTGGTACAAACCCGCCCAGAGCATTGCCCGGTTGCTGATGATGGTGCGCTCCATCAATATCAGTTACCGCCATCAGTATTCCATGCTCCTGCCAGGCTTCCTGCCGAATGTAGGTGATATGTTCGGACAGCGCACGGGTAGCGTGATGTCGCCAGGACTTGACTTCGCCATGGGTGTCATCAGTGACAACTATATTGACAAGGCCATGGATAACGGCTGGTTGCTGATGAACGACAATGTTTCCACCCCAGCCACCGTGAACAGCAGCAACGACCTGCAGGTACGGGCTGTGCTGGAACCCTTCCGCGACCTGAAGATTGACCTCAACGCCTCTCGCACGGACAACAGTGCCAAGAGCATCCAATATATGTTTGCAGGAATGCCGACGACCCGTAGCGGATCGTTCAATATGACCACCATCTCGCTTCGAGGCTCCCTGGCGGGCATAGGCGATGCCAACAACGGCTACCAGTCGGATGTCTTCGACCATTTCCGTGAACTCATCCCCGAATTCCAGCAGCGCGTACAGGCACAGTACGCTGATGCACCAGGGACATTCGCTGAGGCCAATCCCTACGGTGCCGACGTGCTGGTGCCTGCCTTCCTCTCCGCCTATACCGTCGGAGCAGGAAAGTCGCTGAGTATCTTCCCTGCCATTACGCGGATGTTACCTAACTGGACCATCCGTTACAGTGGTCTGTCGAAACTGACGTGGGTGCGTGATCATCTGAAGAGCCTGAACCTCAACCATGCCTATAAGAGTGTCTATAGCGTGGGTAATTATGCCTCCTACAGTTCCTGGCTGGAATACATGGACGGACTGGGGTTCATCACTGACCAATCTACTGGCGGGCTGATGCCGTCGTCCATGTATAACGTCTCGACGGTGAGCATTAACGAGGCCTTCTCGCCCCTGCTGGGAGTGGATGCCACCTTCCAGAATGACCTGACGGCTAAACTGGAGTACCGTACTACCCGTGTGCTTAACCTCTCGATGACCAGCGTACAGATCAACGAGGCCCTCAGCCGTGACTGGGTGATCGGCCTGGGTTATAAGATCAAGGATTTTAAGATATTCAACAACGCGGTAAATAGGAAGATCAAGCAGCCGCAGAAGAAGGGCAAGGCCAATGATGCCAAGGCTGACGAGTCTAGTAAAACCAGCAAATCCAGCAAGTCGGGCGTAAACCACGACCTGAACCTACGGCTCGACATCTCCTTCCGCAACCAGGCCTCCATCACGCGTGACATTGCCTCGGGCGTGTCCTCCGCCTCCAGTGGCAACAGTGCCCTCAAGATCTCTTTCATGGCCGACTATACCCTCAGCCGCCTGTTGACGCTTACCGCCTATTTCGACCAGCAGACGAACACGCCACTGCTTTCCAGTAGCAGTTATCCTACTACCACGCGTGACTTCGGCCTTTCGATGAAATTCTCTTTGACAAGATAAAGAAATCCCCGCCAACCAACTGGCGGGGATTTCTATTAGAACTTGTAGTCAAGCCCGACGCCGATGACGTGGTTCGTGCGGCTGTAGGTCTCGGTGGCGCCATAGGGTGTGCCTTGGTAGCCTCCACCCATTGACTTATCGACCGTTACCTTGTCGTAGTCGCTGTAGAGCGAACAGAAATAACTGACGTTCAAGCGCAGTTTTTCGTTGATGTTCCAGGCACAGCCAAGGCCAACGCTGTAACTGTCGCAGGCGAAGGAGGTGTTCTGCTGGTAGCCGTCACTGAGGCCGTAGTCCGTGCGCTGGCCACCGCAACTGACGGTGAACTTGTCGTTGATATCGTACTCCACACCAGCAAGGATCTCGTGTGTGCCGTGGGTCAGTTCCTTCTGACGGTCGCCGTACATCTTGGCGTGCTTGTCGTCGAAGAAGTGATACTCGAGGGCCGCGCGCAACTGTGGGGTGAAGTTATAGCCCACGGCCAGTGTAAGGAGCGAGGGCATGTCGTAGCGCACCTCCTCATCAGGCAGGTATGCCTTCACCTTTCCAGCCATATCCTCGCCTACGGCCTGTGAGAGGGCGGCAACGGTCTTTTCGTTACCCATCTGCTGGGCCAGGGCCTTGACATCGGTGACTCCGCTCTGACCATACATGTAGATTGACAGTTCCTGCGTGTCGTTTTTCGTATTGATCTTCGTTCGCAGTTCGTAGCGTGCGGAGATGGTCAGGTGGTCGTCGTGATAGTCGAAACTGAAGAGGGGGGTGAAGCCCCAGGCGCGCTGGATGCAGTCGAGGCGCAGGTTGATGAGGTCGCTGGAACCCACGCTGGCAGGACTGACTGCCTCGACATAGCCGCGGTTGTAGCCGTCGTAGTAGTTGGCACGGATGCCGAAGGCTGCAGAGAAGTTGTCGTTGATCTTGCGGGTGATGTTGAGTTGTCCGCCATAGATATACTGTTTGCCCTTGATGTTAGATATGTAGGCATAGTCCTTTGGCATCACCCCGCCTGCGGCGAGTTTGGCACGGATGGGCACCTCAAACATGGGGATGCCCTCGTCGTACTCCACGAAGCCGCCGCTGCCCACAATGCCGATCATGGCGGAGAAGGCCCAGTTGTCTTTCTTATAGGCGGCGAAGAGGGCGGGCACGATGGGAGCCGAGGCCACACCGTCATACTTCTTGTTGAAATTCGAGCCGAGGTAGCCGGGGATATCGACCTCAATGTCGCGCCGTTGCCAGGGCTTCTGGAAGTTAAGTGAGAGTTGGAATCCCTCGTGGGTCCAAGCCAGTCCGGCGGGGTTGGAGAAGGTTGCGTCGATCTCGGTGGTAGCACCACGTGCGAACATACGGTCGAAGGCGATGTGGTAATTGGTGTTAGTCATCAGACCGCCGGCATAGGCGACTGTGCCTAAGATAGCGCAAAGGGTTGAAAGCAATAATTTTCTCATCTTTTTCTGTCGATTATAATGGTTTCTGGCTGCAAAGGTAGCAATAAAACCCCGAATAACCGAAAAAATGATGAGAAAATTACGCAAAGTGAACAAATTATTAGGTGGTACGCTCGCGGAAGCGTTCGAGAAGCCACTTTTTCTGTTCGGCGATAGTCATATTGGAATTGTCGAGTTCGATGGCATCGTCGGCTTTGCGCAAGGGTGACACCTCGCGGTGGGAGTCGATGTAGTCGCGCTCCTGGACGTTCTTCAGAATATCGTCGTAGTCGGCGGCCATACCCTTGGCCTTCAGTTCGTCGAAGCGGCGCTGGGCACGTATCTCTGCGGAGGCGGTGACGAACACCTTCAGTTCGGCATCAGGGAAGACGGTGGTGCCAATGTCGCGGCCGTCCATCACCACACCTTTGTCCTTGCCCATCTGCTGTTGCTGGGCGACCATGGCGGTGCGCACGAAACCGACGGCGGCGATGGGGCTCACATGGCTGGAGACCTCGAGGGAGCGAATATCGTCTTCCACGCGATCATTATTTAAATAGGTGTCAGGACGGCCCGTCTCAGGATTGAACTTGAAGGAGATGTGGATATTCGGCATCTCTGACTCCAGTTCGGCCTCCTTCACACTACCGTCTGCATTGAACAGTCCGTGATGCAGGGCATAGAGGGTGACAGAGCGGTACATGGCACCTGTATCAACATAGACATAGCCTACCTCACGGGCGAGGTCCTTGGCCATCGTGCTTTTGCCGCATGAAGAATGGCCGTCGATGGCAATGGTAATCTTTTTCATAATGCGTAGGATATATTAATGAGTATTGATGATGCACTGACATGGTACTTGCCATAGGCCACGTGGAGTTTGAACCGCTCCAGGCTAAGGCCAGCCCCGAGGGAGATTCCCGCCCCGTGGGCAGAGTCACCGTCGGAGTCGCTGATCTTCATTTCACTGGCGCGGCGGAAGTTGTAACCCGCGGCCACGTAGATGTTCGTCCCCAGTAGCACATCGACTCCCAGGGCGAGGTGACGGCCGAAGCCCTCACTCCAGTCTGTGAGGCGGCTAAGGGTGGCAGAGAAGCGGAGAGGCGAATGCCCAATTCGTTTGGTGGCTCCTATCTGCAGGTCGAAAGGGATGCGCTCGAATTCGTCATCATAAGCCTTTACCTGCCCGCCAAGGTTACGGGCCACGGCAGAGATGCTCAGGTCTTGCTCCACGTTGAAGTAGTTGGCACCGAGGTCTATGCCGACGGCCAGAGAATTGTAGCCCGCGATGTGGGAGGAGATAATCTTGGCGGTAACGCCGCCACTGATGCGGTTGGTGAGGGCATAGGCGAAGGTGCCGCCAAGGGCGATGTCGCGAGCAGAGAAGGTACCGAGGTCCTGATTATCTGCGGTAGTCTCTTTCATCGATCCGTAATCCATGTACTGTGCCGTCACACCCCAGGTACCTCTGTCACCGGCGGCTTTGAGGAAGGCGGCACTGGCAGTCTTAGCCCCTTGCATGTAGGTCATGAAGTTGAGGTTGATGGTTTTGTCGCTCACATCGTTGATGAGGGCGGGGTTGTGGAAGATGAGGGTGGCATCGTCTTCGACGAGGGAGATGTTCTCGCCGCCGATGGCCGCCACATGGGCGCTGACGGGCAGTCGCAAGAAGTTATAGGCCGTCTGGCTCTCCTGCGCGTAAGACAGAAGGGCAGAAACGATGAAAACTGCGGCGAAAAGACTTCTTCTCATCTAATTTTTTATAAAAACGCTGCAAAGTTACGCATT
>JAFRMM010000092.1 GCA_017430675.1 Prevotella sp. | reverse complement strand
TCTTGATCCAATAGTCGGGGATGTTCATCGCCATACGGTAGTCGAAGCCGTAGCCACCATCCTCGAACTTGGCGGCGAGACCAGGCATACCGGAGACCTCCTCGGCGATGGTGATGGCATCGGGATTGACCTCGTGGATGAGTTTGTTGGCGAGGGTGAGATAGCAGATGGCATTATCGTCCTCGTGGCCGTTGAAATAGTCGCCATAGCCGCCGAAGGCCTCACCCAGTCCGTGACTGTAATAGAGCATGGAGGTCACACCGTCGAAGCGGAAGCCGTCGAACTGGAACTCCTCCAGCCAGTACTTACAGTTGGAGAGCAGGAAATGCAGCACGTCGTCCTTGCCGTAGTCGAAGCAGAGCGAGTCCCAGGCGGGATGCTCGTGACGGTCTCCAGGGTAGAAGAACTGATTCGGGTCGCCAGCGAGGTTACCCAGGCCCTCCACCTCGTTCTTCACGGCGTGGGAGTGTACGATGTCCATGATGACGGCGATGCCCTTCTGGTGGGCGGTGTCGATGAGTTCCTTCAGTTCCTCGGGCGTGCCGAAGCGCGAACTCGGGGCGAAGAAAGAGGACACATGGTAGCCGAAGGAGCCGTAATAGGGATGCTCCTGGATGGCCATCACCTGGATACAGTTGTAGCCGTCCTTGATGACGCGCGGCAGCACATTGTCCTTGAACTCGGTATAGGTGCCCACCTTCTCGGCATCCTGACCCATGCCCACATGGCACTCGTAGATGAGCAACGGGTTCTTCTTGGGTTTGAAATTCTTCTTCTTGAACTCGTACGGCTTCTCAGGGTTCCACACCTGGGCGGAGAAGATCTTCGTATTGTCGTCCTGCACCACGCGACGGCACCAGGCGGGTATGCGCTCACCCTCGCCACCGTTCCACTTCACCTTCATCTTGTAAAGTTGCCCGTGCTTCAGGGCCTTCTCCGAGAGTTTCAACTCCCAGTTGCCCGTTCCCTCCACACGCTTGCAACGGTATTTCTCATCCTCCTGCCAGTTGTTGAAGTCACCGATCAGGTAGATGTCCGTCGCATTCGGGGCCCACTCGCGGAACACCCAGCCCTTGGCGAGTTTATGGAGTCCGAAATAGAGGTGGCCCGTGGCGAAGTCGGAGAGTTTCTTCTTACCGTTCCTGGTCAACTGGCCAATCTTCCACAGGGCATGGTCGTGACGGCCGCGGATGGCACCCTCGAAGGGCTCCAGCCAGGGGTCGTTCTGCACGAGACCAATGTGCTGGGGAGCCGTCTGGTCAACTATTCTCTCTACTTTCCTTGCGACAGTCTTCTTGGAGGCTGAGGCTTTCTTCGGGGCAGCCGTCTTCTTGGCTGCAGGCTTTTTAGCGGTTTCTTTCTTCGTTGCCATAGGATTATTTCGTTTTTACTTTGATAATTGCCTTCTTGATCTCTGGTGCGTCGATGATACAGGGGGCATGGCCGTCCTGCGGGAAGAAGATCACCATCATCCCCGGTGCCAGCGTCACGTATTCCTGCGGCTTCACACCCTCGTAGATCGTCATGTCCCGCTCTGCGTCATAGGGCGCTTCTGGCAGGGTCTCCAGCGGCGAATAGCCGTAGGTCTCCTCGCAGGAGATGGGGATCTGGATGTCAATCATCTTCCTGTGCGACTCCACGAAGCAGGTCTCCATCGTGCGCTGTTTCGCCACCTCCATCTTCACATACAGGTCGTCACCCTTTACGGGATGCTTCCCCGCCTCCATCGTGCGGAGGTCATGGCTCTTCAGGAACTCCACCACGTCGGCAAACAACGGGTTCATCTCCACGTACTTAGCCAGGTTGTCAATCGTATCTATAATCATTCTGATATTGGGAATTTGAATACTCACTTCACCTGTCGGTGCCCGCGGGTATAGACACCACGGGCGGTGACGGTGCCGTTGCGGTCTTTCTCCACGAACTCGCCGTCGCGCACATCATCCTTGTAGGTACCCTCGAAGCGCTTGCCGTCCTTGTCCTCCTCGATGGCCGCACCGTTGCGCTTGCCGTTCTTGAAAATGCCCTTGAACTTCGTGCCGTCGGCAAAGCGGACGATGCACTCCCCATGTGGCTGGCCGTTCTGGAACTGTCCCTCCACGGTGTCTCCGCTCTTCTTCGTCAGTTTGCCCTTGCCATGCTGCTTGTCGCTCTTCCACTGGCCCACGTAGGTGTCGCCGTTCTTCCACACGAACGTGCCCTGGCCCTGCTTGTCACCCTCGAAGAACTGCCCTGAGTACTTGTCACCGTTGGCATACTTGAAGATGCCGGTTCCCGTACGGGCTCCCTTCTCGTAGTCGCCCTCATACACGTCGCCGTTCTGGAACTTATAGATGCCGCGGCCGTCCATCTGGTCGTTCGACCAGTGCCCGGTATAACTGTCGCCGTCGGCATATTTGTACGTGCCGTTGCCCGAGCGCATGTTGTCCTTCCAGTCACCGTCGTAACTGGATCCGTCACCCCAGTCGAAGAAGCCCTTGCCATGACGCTTGTCGTTCTGCCAGTCACCCTTATAGAAGGCACCGCTGGCAAAAGTGTAGAGTCCTTTCCCCGAGCGCTTGTCCTGCTTCCAGTCACCGTCGTACTTGTCACCGTTGTAGTAGTACATCACACCGTGGCCGTGCTGGTAGTCGCGGAACCAGAGTCCCTCGTAGCGGTTGTTGTTCGAGAAGTAGTAGATGCCGTTGCCATGCTGCTGGTCCTGGAACCACTCCCCCTCGTACTTCTCACCGTCATAGAATGTATAGATGCCATAGCCCTGGCGCTTGCCCTTGTCGTACTCGCCCTCGTAGGCGTTGCCGTTCTTGTAGGTGGCCTTCCCCTTGCCGTGGGGCTTTCCCGCCACCAGTTCACCGTTGTATTCACCCCCGTCCTTCGTCGTGGCGGAGCCGAGGGTGATCTTCTGGGCTCCCACCGTCAGGGGGAGCAGTGATATCATGATTGTGAAGATATATTTTTTCATTCCTGTATGGTCTGTCTTAATTACACTGCAAATTTACTGAATTTTTCCGAGACGGCCAAACTCTTGCACATAAATTAACGATAAAAAACGACTTTTTCCTATAATTTTTTATTACCTTTGCAACCGTTATGAAATTTGTCGCCATCATCCCCGCCCGCTACGCCTCGACGCGCTTCCCGGGCAAGCCGCTGGCAGTTCTCGGCGGAAAGACTGTCATACAGAGAGTATATGAACAGGTGTCGTGCGTGCTCGACGAGGCCTACGTGGCCACCGACGACGAGCGTATCCTCCAGGCCGTCGAGGCCTTCGGCGGCAGGGCCGTCATGACCCGTGCAGACCATAAGAGCGGTACGGACCGCATCCAGGAGGCCATGGAGAAAATCACGACGGCCGGAAATTCGTCCATCGCAGGCATGACGGCTCAAAATGGAGCCGATGTCATCATCAACGTGCAGGGCGACGAACCCTTCATACAGCCCTCACAGATCGAGACGCTGATGCACCTCTTCGACGACCCCGCAACACAGATCGGCACCCTCGGCAAGCCCTTCGGGTCGATGGAGGCCGTGGAGAATCCTAACTCGCCGAAGATCGTCACGGACAACCGCGGGTTCGCCCTCTACTTCAGCCGCAGCGTCATACCATATATAAGAGGTAAGGAGCGCGGGGAGTGGTTCGGTGAGTATCCCTTCCTGAAGCACCTGGGCATCTACGCCTATCGCCGGGAGGTACTGGCAGAGGTCACCCGTCTGCCGCAGAGCAGTCTGGAGAAGGCCGAGAGCCTCGAACAACTGCGCTGGCTCCAGAACGGCTACCGCATCCGCGTGGGCCTCACCGACGTAGAGACCGTCGGCATCGATACCCCCGAGGATTTAAAGCGGGCAGAGGAATTCCTGACCCAACAAACAATTTCCAATGACACAGTAGGATAAATATGTCTGAGTTTATTCAATTATTCAATTATTCAATTGGTGGTTTTCGTTGGGGTAGGAAATTGTCGAATATTTATTTAATTAGTGTCCGCTGAATTAATTCCGAGTCACCACGGCAGGGGTGCAGACGTAGCCCCCACCTGTGACCATATTCATTATTAGATGCCATAGTTCGATGAGTGCATGACAAAGTTCCCTCAGGAACTTCATCACGTTTTT
>JAFRMM010000011.1 GCA_017430675.1 Prevotella sp. | reverse complement strand
TATCGACTCCAGCGACATGATGCCCGCCCGTTGGACGGACATCTCCCACTGCATCGCCGACCACTACGACGACTACGACGGTTTCGTGGTGCTCCACGGCACGGACACAATGGCCTACACCGCCTCTGCCCTCTCCTACATGCTGGAGAACCTGACGAAGCCCGTCATCTTCACAGGCTCCCAACTTCCCATCGGACAGTTGCGCACGGATGGCAAGGAGAACCTCATCACGGCCGTGGAGATCGCCGCTGCCAAGGACAAGGAGGGTCATGCCCTGGTGCCTGAGGTGGGCATCTACTTCGGAGGCCACCTGCTGCGCGGCAACCGCACCACGAAACAGAGTGCCGAGGAGTTCAACGCCTTCGAGTCGTTCAACTTCCCACACCTCGTCGATGCGGGCGTGAACATCACCTACCATCGCGAGCGCATCCTGAAGCCCGACTGGACAAAAGCCATGATGCCCCACTTCCGCCTTGACAACAACGTCATCATCTTCTCGCTCTTCCCAGGCATCCGCGAGGACCTGATCCGCCATATCATCCACACGCCCAACCTGAAGGCCATCGTCATGCGTACATTCGGCAGCGGCAATGCGCCCCAGAGCCCGTGGCTGCTGAATGCCCTGAAGGAAGGCACGAAGAACGGCAAGGTGATCGTGAACATCAGCCAGTGCCTGCAGGGCGCCGTCGAGATGAACCGTTACGACTGCGGCTACCATCTGCAGGAGGTGGGTGTCATCAGCGGGCGCGACATGACCGTCGAGAGCGCCGTCACCAAACTGATGTTCCTCCAGAGCCATTACAACGACGACCCGCAGACCGTGCGCCAACTGATGACGCAAAGCCTGCGGGGCGAGATAACCATCTAAAATCCTCTACTATTTGATTCTGCGAAAAGATGGCGCTGATAACAGGCTAAAAAAAGGAATCAAGTCTCAGGATATGGTTGCACAACTCGCTGACAGCAGGGCGGTGAGTAATGAACAGCATCGTCTTTTCAGGGTATGCGGAGAACAGGCGACTGAAAAGTTCTTTCTCCGTCTGCTCATCCAAGGAAGAACTGATCTCATCCAACAAGAGAATAGATCCCGGCCTTAAAATCCCCCTTGCTATAGCCACCCGCTGAGCCTGTCCTTCACTGAGTCCAGATGCACGCTCTCCTAACTCCGTATCCAGACCGTCAGGCATGTCAAATACGAAATCAGCGGCAGCAGTATGGAGCGCATTTCTCAATTCTTGCTCTGTGGCGTCAGGCTTTGCCAACAACAAGTTATCCCTCACTGTGCCACTCATCAACGTGTTGCCCTGCGGCACAAACACGAAATAGTCACGCGTCTTGTCAGAAACCAGGAACTCACGGTCACCATGAAAAACAGCCACCTTACCATAGTCTGGTTTGACCAGCGCCAGCATCAATCGGAAGAGTGTCGTCTTGCCAATGCCTGTGGGACCCATCAACGCAGTCTTACTGCCCGGTTCAAAAGAATGCGTGACGTGCTGCAGGACCTGCATGTCGCTGTTAGCATAATGAAAACTCACATCGTCCAAACGTAGCCCCAGTGTTGTAGATACGGGAGGAAGCGCCCACTGATAGACGACAGGATCAATACCAGTTTCACAATCTTCGAGTTCTTCCAGCCTGTCAACACTTGCTGTTGCATTTATCAACTGAGGTACCGTATTCAACAAGGTGAGAATAGGATTCTGGATCTGGCTGACAAGTTGCAGGAAAGAAGTCATGACACCAAAGGTGATGGCACCGTTCCTTAACTGTAATCCTCCCCAGACAAATGCCAACAAATAGCCAAGTCCGAAAACAGAGGCAAAGATGACACGTGTCACAATCGTAAAACGAGTGCGCCGCAGGACCTGGCATTTCAAACGTTCTTGTTTGGCCTCCAAATTCTTCGTTACCCACTGTTCACTCCTCAATGAACGCAGGACAGCATTATGCTCCATCGTTTCCTGTATCTGCATCTGGATGCGGCTCTCCTCCTTTCGGATCTCAAGGGTCATCTCCCTCAGTTTTCGCGCTATGATCTTGGCGAAAAGAATGGCTACAGGTGTAGATAGCAGGAGCATCCACGCCAGTCTGGCATCCATGGAACGCATCAATAGGAAAGCGCCAAGCAACTGACTACCCGTTACAATAATCTGGGGGATAATATTGGTTGTCGCATCACTTACCACCTCAATATCTTTCGCCAGTCGGGATGAAATATCTCCTGAGTGGAATTCACTACCGTCATACAGTCCGCGAGAGAAAAGCCGTCTGAAAATACGTATGCGAATCAGATTGGTCTGGTGAACATCCGCCTGTTTGCTCATGTAGAAAAAGAGTTGTCGCAATAGGATACCTCCCATCACGGTAACAACCAATATCATAATCATCCGGATGATGTCCCCATCAGTCCCTTTCCTGATGGTGACATCGATGAACTGACGGCAGAACCAGACCATCATCAGGCCGAAGGCAATCCTCAGGATCCCCACTACGATACGAATAAGGGTATTCAACCGTATTCCCTTCGTATTGCGCCACAGCCAACTGAGGTATCTCATAGATAATAATTCCTAATTATGCTAGTACAAATCTCAAATTATTGGGCAAAGATAATACTTTTTGATGGATTTTTACTAATTTTGCAGCGATTTTTGAAAATAATTAAATATCATCATGGATGATACAATGAGAAAATACTATATAGTAGCGGAGCATGGCTTCTCTGTAGAAGCGGAAGAGTCCATATTTTCCTTTATGACACAGTACGAGCCATTTCTGGCTGACAAGAGCACATCCAAGGAGGTCTTCAATCTCCATATCCATCAGACCCAGAAGCCCATAGAGAACTTCATTGAAGACTATCGGCAAAATGAAGAAGACTATACAATCCTATTCGGCCACACGACCGATGAGGAATATGTATTACAATTCCTGTTACACGACCGTTTAGCCAGTTGGCTGACTTGTCCAAGGGATTTTTCCAAAGGGGATCTGTTCGTGACAGGCTACGCTACGAAGTTTTCCCTCAACAATGCACTAATGGCCATGTTTGCCTTTAGCACGATGCCCTATCATACCCTTCTGTTCCACTCTGCAGTAGTGAGTCACCATGGACACGGCTATATGTTCCTAGGTGTCAGCGGCACTGGCAAGAGCACCCATGCCCGACTCTGGCTCCAACATATCGAAGGTTCTGAACTAATCAATGATGACAATCCCGTCGTGCGTGTATATGAAGATGGAAGTGCCTATGTGTTCGGATCGCCCTGGAGCGGTAAGACCCCCTGCTATCGGAATGTGAAATACCCCCTTGGCGGTATTGTCAAACTAAAACAGGCCCCCGCCAATAAGATTCAGCGTGTGAAAGGCATCGACTCTTATATAGTCATCAAGACCAGTGCGTCCCGTATGACATGGGATCGGCATCTGGCGGATCATCTCTATCAGACGGTCAATTTCATGGCACAGAAGGTTCCTATCTGGTTCTTGGAATGCTTGCCTGATGAGGCAGCAGCCAGACTATGTCAATCAACCATTGAAGGATGAAGGAAGATTACCCTATATTACAAGAGGCGATTCGCCTAGTCGATGAAGGCATCAGCGTTACCATGCCAGCCGACGGGAAGAGTATGCTGCCCTTCATCGTAGGAGGAAAAGAAAGCGTGATCATGGAGAAGGCAGTCAAGGTCAGGCGTGGTGACGTTGTTTTGGCATGGGTTGATGATCACAGATACGTTATTCATCGTATCCTTGCCATCACAGATGACCATGTCATACTGATGGGTGACGGGAACCTTGCCAGCAGGGAGCACTGTCTCATCTCAGACATCAAGGCGCGCGTCACCCACGTCGTTGACAACCAAGGGCATAAAAGATTCCTTTACACATGGTGGAGAATGATTGGAGCAAAATGCTGGTACCTCTTGTTACCTATACGAAGATACTTATTAGCAATTTATAGAAGAATATGAGATTAAAAAAAGGATTTATCCTGCGCGATGTATGTGGAGAACAAGTGATTTGCGCAGAAGAACTGGGATCTGTCAACTTTGGTAAGATGTTGGTTGCCAATGAGACGACGGCAGCCCTTTGGCGATATGCTGTCAAGCAAGGCGATTTCACCGTCGAATCGTTAGTGGCAGCACTGTGTGAGGAATATGATGCAGACAAGGCCGTCGCCCTAAAAGATGTCACAGCCTTGTTAGAGAAATGGCGCAACTATGACATGATTGAGGATTGAGATGATATAAAATGAACAGGGGATATGTCTGATGCATATCCCCTGCTTGTCTCTAGAATGAGGCTCCAATTACTCGGCGTTATCACCCTCTGTACCACTTCCACCGAGGCCTTCACCTTCACCCTCAGTTTCACCCTCACCAAAGAGGTTGGGAATCTCATACTTGAATTCCTCCATTTCCGGAGTTAAATACTGCTTTTTCATGTTCTAAAAAATTTTAATTAAACGTTTAATGTATAAATTTGGTGGCAAAGATAAGAAGTTTTTCTGAAACATCCAAATAAAATCACGATTTTTTTACATCACACCGCCATTTTTTCTGCTTTGCCAATCATTCATCTCCAAATACAGCGTTTACACATATCTCCGTGGCATGACCACCTATATAGGTAAACTTATCCTTCAACATCTCTCGCGTCTTACGACATTCTTCCTCTGTATCCATCGTCAGGATACGGTCTAACACTTCTTCTTCCGTTCTCTGAATACCACCAGGCATTTCCTTCTGGAAATCAATATTTACCCCACGCTGTTTTGAATATGTATCATAATCGTATGCAAAGCAGATAATGGGCCGTTCCAGGATGGAGAAGTCCGTTATACAGGATGAATAATCAGAAATCAGCAGGTCGCTCACCATAAACAGATCATTGATATCTGGATATGAAGAGTAATCACGGACAAAATCATTGAACTGTACTCCCAACAGAAGAGTTGTGTAATGGTGAGTCCTGAACAGAAGGACATATTCATCTTTCAGTCTCTTTTCCCATTTGTCCAGATGAATAGGAGGCTTGAGGGAATAGGTCTTTCCCTGATCGTTGCTGTCTCTCCATGTCGGGGCATAAAGAATAACCTTCTTATCCAATGGAAGCCCCAGTTTCTTTTTCAGGGCCACAACCTTGGTATTATCCACATGATATAGCACATCATTCCTGGGAAGTCCGCTTGCCAGCATTAAGTGCTCGGGGACCTTGAAACTCTGCATATAAACCTTCTTACTCCAATCGCTCTCGTAACAGAGGAAATTCAGATGACTATAATCAAATTCATGACGCCCAGGAACAGCATTGCCAACAGCATTCAGTGGTACCCCATGCCATGTATTCAGATAGATACAGTCCTTTTTCTTATACCTTAAACTGCGTTCTATATTCACACTCGTTATCCAGTAATGGGCTTTCAGTGAAAGCATAAAGTACCTAATGGAATCAGCCTTGACTTTCAGTGGATTTCCAGGAATTTCGGTATCCATTTCTTCCAATGCCCACACAAACTTATAATCCCTGAATCTGGGTTGGCTGATCATATATTCATAAATGGCTTTCGGACTATCGTTATACCGTCTTCCCAAAGAACTGAACAAGACCATCTTATCATCAGTCCACACAAACACTCCCCAAATACGCATAATAGTATTCGCGAGGAGCCTGAAGAGGGATAACGCCCTACTGTGATGTTTCAATTCATAATCTATTTTTGCTCGAGATACATGCATAAACTTACAAATCAATATTTCTATACTAATTTAATAAATTCTTTTCTCACATAGAAATCCTCCATGACTTTGACTATGCTCTTGGATACTTCTTCAGTAATATATAAAAGACCTTTCTTGTGATTTATTTCTCTGATAAAAGATATGATTTCATATCGTATTCCTTCTCCGTCTAATTGATAGAAATAGCGTTTATTCCGCGTCGGATCCTCTCTTCGAATCTCAAAATAATCTGTTTTCCACCAAGGAGCAGGGACATAGATATAGCCCTCTGTTCCCGAGATGACAAGATCACCCTCTGTCTTTACACCTTTCCCCACCTTTACAGATGCAACGGCATGAGGAAACTCAAAGGATATCTTAGTAAACAGGTCGAAACCATCGCCCCCGTTTTCTTTGAACATGGAACATATTTGCTTATTTCTATAATCTGTCCCCAACAACTGGAAAACAGGAAGAAGCACATTTGGTCCCCATGAGGATAAACTGCCACTCCATTTGCCCCCCGTATTCAGTCCCTCATTCTGTTTCTGGAGACTGCTACATGAAGCATCTATAGAGACGATCTTGCCAATAAAACCACTCTTTACCAATAGTTGCATTCGATAATAGGCTGTAGAATAGGCCGTACGAATAGCATCCATTAGCACAAGGCCCCTCGAATGTGCTAACTCCGTCACCTCATCCCACTCATCAACGGACCGGGTCATCGGAGACTCGCATAAGACATGTCTGCCCGCCTCCAATGCCTTTTTGATATGAGAGTAGTGTTTATCAAGATGCGAAAGGACATACACTGCATCCACCTTATCCAACAGTTTGCAATAATCGTCAGTGATAACAGGCAAATCACTAAAGGTTTTATCTATCATAGATAATTCAGGGACACAAATAGCATCAACAGCGACTCCATTGACAAAACGGCTCTCTTCTACGAATTTAAACATCAGGTTAAATTCATTTTCATCACAGACGACCCCAATCCGGACAATCTGGCCATTTGTACGCAATTTTGTACTGGAGATGCCCTCTGTCCTTTCCAAATAGACGACATGACAGAACTCATTCAGATAGTCAAACTTGCCAACCCAGTCAGATCCTATGGCAAACACGTCAATATTATACCTGACGATATCATCTATCTTCTGGCCTTCATACTCTTCAACAATAACTTCATCAGCCAGTCCTGTCGCTTTGACCGCTTCCATACGTTCCATCAAAGACTGCTGTACATTGATCTTCCCTCTGACCATATCGAAAGAGTCTGCCGTCACTCCAACGATCAGAAAATCCCCCAAGGCCTTTGCTCTCTCCAACAAACGTATATGCCCATTGTGGAGCAAATCGAATGTTCCGTATGTTATTACCTTTTTCATTATTATATAATATGTCTGTTTCGTAAATCCTCAAAAGCCTCAATCAACTTTGAGTTATCATCTATAGTCAAGTCCCCTAAATGGCCAACTCGAAATACTTTCTCACGTAATACGCCACCGTTAGGGCATACCCATATTCCATAATCATTCTTCAGGATAGTATAAATGTCATAGGCAGAAGTTGTCAACGGATGAAGGGGTGTCACAGCATTTGACAAGGACTCAGATATTATCTCAAAAGGAAGCCCCTTTATCTTCGTCCGGAAATCCTCAGCCAGCATACCGACCCGTTGGATCTCGGTCGCGACGCCACCAACAGCATCAATCTCTTTCAGACGTGCATTGATTTGTAGTATAGTTCCAACAGCAGGCGTAAACGGAGTCTGTCCCCTCTCTCCATCTTTTAGCGCATCCTTTAAATCTAAATACATCGACCTGACATGATGAGCGTTTACTCTCATGACCGCCTTCTCTGATAACACAATCACGGAAATGCCTGGAGGACAAGCCAAAGCCTTTTGTGAACCAGTTATCATCACCTGGACATCCAGTCTTTCCATATCAAAGGGATCACACAGAAAAGAACTGATAGAATCGACTACAAGAAAGATATTGTTGCGCCGGCAAAAGTCACTGATAAGTTCTATATCATACAAAACGCCCGTAGAAGTCTCATTCAGGTTCACGAGAAAACCTGAAAAGCCCTGACCTTCATACGGCAACAACATCTCTTCTGTGACATTTCTGCCCAATGCAGGATTAATCTCTGTATAAGGAATCTCGTGTATTTCACATATTTTACAGAATCGTTCACCAAAACTTCCTCCATTGATGATGAGCAGTCGGTCTTCTTTCGTAAACAAATTCATGACAGATGCTTCCATAGAAGCCGTTCCAGAACCCGTAACGAAAACCACTCGGGAATGTTCCCCTGATTTCGCTAGTTTTTTCATCAGCCTTTCATTCTCGAACATCACTTCCGAGAATTCTGTTGTTCTGAAGTATGGAATCTGCCCAGAGCCTATACACCTCACGGCATCACCCATCATCACTGGGCCAATCGTAAAATTCAACATATTTATTTATTCGTATTCTTCAGCATCCAACATTTATGCCATACATACCAGACAGGTGCCATGAGAGCATCTGACGGGTAATGCCTCAATAGATGGGAACTATGTCTGATAATAGAGACCAACTCACCCAACTTCCCATACTTTTTTAATGAACCATATCGCTTATCATATCGTCCGAGGTTTCCTGCCACAGATATCTCATTTAATATAAACCGACCTTCACTCTCAAGGGGTTCGCAGAACATGTATTGACGTTCCAGTCCTGTCATTTCTTGCAACACCCACATCACTCCCCTTGCAAAACGAAGCATACCAAACCTTTCCAGCAAGGCATTGATAGATTCGTGATGGCAGTAACTGCCATAATTACCATTGGCAGTGCGGAGCACAAAATAATAGTCAATTAATTGACGTAGTCCAATTCCACTGCCATGAAAATGCCTATAAATATGCAATAGAACATAGAAAAGGTTCATGGTAACATTCGGAGTTACAAGTTCGCCATCTTCATGGAACAAGAGTTCTTCATTTTGTTTGAAAAAAGACTGAAGTCGCCTGTTTTTTATCGGGTTCAACATAATCTCCGGATGGTAATGAAACTCTACCGCGGTATCCTTCCATATCTTCAAGTGCAGGTGTTTGTAGTCCCAATGCACCTTTTCCTGACCAAGGCTTTTGGCATATTCAATAGCGTCTTTCCAATTACAATTGACATAGACATCTATATCTCCTGATAGCCTCAAGTCTTGTAGGGGCCCGTCATAATACTTTGCGATGCCCTGACCTTTCAAAATCGTAGGATGGAAACCTGCTACCTGTAAACGATCGAGGAGTTCTTTACTTCTGGTATTCATTATGGCACTGCGCTTCCTGATCTTTTCACAAGCAGCAAACCATTTGAGAAGTAATTCCCGAGGCGGTTTATACCCTTGCTCGCGCAATTGCTCCACTCCATGATAGGCTATGCCCATCAGACCATGTTTCTTTGCAATACTAAACAACTCCTGCCATTCTTCTGGCGATGGAAGCGAACTCAATGCCTGCCTCTGGACAAGAGATACTTGTATCAGTTCAAAAAAAGTATGTAGCATATACCCTAAAATCAGGAGACTAAAACCTCTTCAATGGCTTTAACCAGGATTGCCAGGTTTCTTTCTTTGGAAAACACTCGGGATGCATATCCCAAACCTGATGTCCCCATCTTATGCAAGACCTCTCTATGGGAATGAAAAGCCTGTTGAAAAGCCATCGACAATGTGGTGGCATTCTCTGGGGCCACACGCCACCCTGCCCCACTCTCCTCTACACATAGAGCAGTGTCACTATCTTCATCAACACTGGCTATAATTGGTTTGGCGGAGAACATATACGCAACCAATTTGCTGGGTACGGAGAATCTTGCAGAGCCTTTCTTAACAGGGAGCAACATCACGTCGGCCTGAGACTGAACCTCAGGAACCTTGCCTGATGGGACTTCCCAGAACTCTATTCTTTGAGAATAGGAACCTGCTTCCTTTTGCAAAAATTCTTTTGCTGGACCAGATCCTGCAATCACCAGTCTAGCATCTTTCAAATCTGCCAAAGAGAAAGCATCAAACAGCACCTCAATACCAGCCAACATTCCCACATTTCCCATATACATAAAGGTAAAGGGGGCATCTGCAGTTCTGCCATCAGTATGCTTGGCGTAATCCATAAATTCCTGATTATCCTGCCAATTCCTGACAACGACGAATCTGTCTCTCCTAATTTTTCTGGTTTCAGACAGGTAATCAGCCATTTTCTCCGAGTTCGTCTGAATCCGTGCCGCATGTGAAAGAGAATAGCGGTCTATTGGCAACAGCAATTGAATGACAAGTCTCTTCAACCATGATGATTCCGGCATCTTGGAAGCAAGAGATTCTGGATAGATATCCTGAACGGGTGTTATATAAGGTATTCTGTACCTATTCGCCGCCTTGGCTACAAGATAGACACCGAACAAATGCCACGAGTCATCATATATGAAATCTATCTCGTCATGGTGCTGGCGGATATACTTGGCACAGGTAAGTCCATGACTAACACTCTCCCTGAATCTTCCGGTGATGGTTGATGCAGGACAGGTGTATGAATCTATTTCCTTGATCTCAAAGGGGAGATGAGAATAATCGTAATCTGGCATCACAAAACCTTTCGGTCGGGTAGGATGAGGACGAAGTACCGTCACCTTATGGTTCTCTGCCAGTTTGATGGCAAGATCCATTTGAATCCGGGCCGACACGACCGGTTCCGGATAAAAAACGCCACAGACCAAAAGCACACTCTTCTTTCTCATCAGAGACAGCAGGGAACCATTACATGAGTTGATTCTCACGCATCCATCTATTCAAGACATTGTATGAGTCTTCATGATTCTGCCAGGCACTGCTTGCCGAAGTAGAACTGGCCCCTTCCAGATGAAGGACTCTCAACTTAGGCACGTAATAGACAGGGATTCCCAATAACTTGCATCGGTGGGCAAGATACAGTTCCTCATTATAAAGAAACATCTTCTCGTTGAATATCGGCATCAACTCCTGTACTGCCTGACAGGTCAATATAATAAAGGAACCATGCGCAGAGAAAACCCTGACCATCTTTCCGCCTGACAATTTTGTCCATAACACGAACAATTCTCTGACAACACGATTGACGGCAAAGGCTACAGACATCAGTTCCTCGCTTTTATATCGGTATGAAAGATCCAACAACTTCAGATAGAATCCGAACCTGACAGGGATATGTGGATTCTGACGGTGCCCATTCTCCATTCTGGTGTCTGGAGCATATACGGCTCTCGTTTTTTTCATTTTTGACAGGACTTCTATGTCCTGAATGACTATATCGGAATTAGACAAAGCCAAGAAACGGAAGCCGTAATGATCCACCGCGTACTGACACCCCACATTATTTCCCGTTCCATATCCTTTGTTGGGAACAGATATGAAATCTGCATGATGATCCATAGCGACAGAACGGCACGCCTGTTCTGTCATGCTGTCATAGAAACTATTGACTATAATAACCCGATAGGTAAAAGGTAAGGCCAGAGACGCAAAAAAGTCATGTAGCACCTGTGTGTTCCTATACACAAGAACGACAAAGACGATTTCATAAAATGGCTTATCCATCATATACGCACCAACACCCTGGGCTTAATCTGATCATCCACATAACGGATCAGTCCGCCAAGCAGATGATGCCTTTCGCAAAACCACTTAAAGCGTCTCCAATACCGTATATACCACTCCACCGTGTTGTGGGGCCAGTTCTCGAAATAACCGTTTTTCTCAATATTCTCTTCAAAAAAAGAATAGGGCAACTGGTGTCTGAATAGAACGTAGGAGAGGCATACCTGGTCACGACCTGAATAACTAACGACCTGATCATACCATTCCTCCATCAGTTGCTTGCCAAGTTCACTATGATTGTCACGAAGAAGGATCTTATTATCAGACAACCCAAATTCGGCAGGTACGCCTTCACTCAGATATCTTGTATATTGCTCCTGCAATTTATCGGCATCACCCCGTCCCTGTTGGATACAACGTTTAATTTCCTCATAAATACAGTTGTTATGGGGATGCCTGAAATTCATCAGAACAGGATTTAACGGGAGATACTTTCCCAGGAACTCATTGACATCGCCTTTTACCATGATGGATCCATCCACATATATTGAATAGTCATAGTCTTTCAACTCCGTATAAGGATACAGCAACTTAATTCTCCTATTCAGTAAAGATGGTGATTGCCCATTTGTATTTACTTTAACTATTCTCCAGATAACCGACCTGACACGGTCTGAATCTGTATAGCAGATGTAATCCACACCGTCAGATACGATAACTGGATCTTTCAACCAGTCATAATCATTAAAGATGGCGGTATAGACAACAATCCTTCCCATTATATCTTTATCAGTTGATAATCCACCCAAAGAACGTCTGATGCACTATTCAAGAAGAAAAAACCACTAAACAGTATATAAACCAAACAAACCACAAACTGTAAAGTAGAGGAGCGCAGATATTGAACCGTATTTGGCAAGATGAGAAATGTAAGATTTGAAAAATACAATGCTATTCTATTGATCAGTCCGAATCCCATGCCTGCCACATAAAGAGCAATAGCAAATATCAGTGCAATAGAACATAATCTGTTAATTCCCTCTTCAAAGAAATGCTCCCTCATGACCATAATCCTGAAGATTAGGATAAAAGAAAGGAGGGCTGGCATCTTCCAATTCCCGCCTTCATACTCTTCTGCTGCCAACAGATAATAGGTATAATTGGACAATAGGTTCTCAACAATCAAGGGTAGGATCAACTCAAATCCCAAGACTACTATGACCAGGCCACTGACAAGTAGTAATGCCAGATACTTGGCATTTTTTATCCCATACAGAAAATATACAGGGATAAACACAATTGACGTCATGTGGATAGAAAAGGCCAATATGCTCAGCAGAAGGAATGGCAGGATCTGTCTTTTTAGGATAAAAGGGAATGAGAGCAGAAAAACAAACAGTGCCATGAACCCTCTTAAAATAAACAATGACTGGGCAAACGAATCTACCATGAATACCAATACCGAGAACCAATAAATGGTCGAATAGCGTCGGATGGAATCATATAGCACGAAGAACATAAAGGCACTTGTAATGATAAAGAGCATCTGCGGAGAACGGAAGACATCGACGATAAGTTTCAGAAGAAGAGCAAATCCCGTTTCCGTCTTCAATTCCACATATCCCTTGCTTATCACATCACCCCATGACATGAGTCTTGCTTCTCCACATGCACTGTAATACTCCGGAGTATCTACCAAAGACAAAGGATCACGGAAGGCATGGAAGAATAGCATCACCCCTAATGCAACCATCAGATAAATCTCCTGTCGATGATCACTCAGATATTGAACCGTTCGCTGCTTGACAGGCATGAAGACATACTCAGTCACATTCGTATAGGCAGCAACGGCTATAAGGATCTCCAGGAAGAAAAGATAATAAAACAGATGCATACGTTATCCCTGAGGTGCAAGTTCACATACTATTTTTTTATATTTCACCAAACGATATACGAATTCCACAAAGTATGAAATGACGGAAATCATCACAAATGTCAACAGGGTATTCAGATGATGGGTAAAGGCACAGGAAACAAGCAGGAACACATAACAGGATGTCGTAATTATAATACTGTTCAATACATATCTATTATATCCAAAAGCCACAAACACATTAAATGCTATCAGCACACTTATTGACAACAAAATAGGAGCCAGAGTAAACAGTCTGATTGGCAACAGGTCGATATCTTCATTCAAGAAAAACCTGACAATATAAGGAAGAAATATATTCACGACAGTTACAAGCAATGTTGCGGTCACGAACGAGACAAGTATAGTTTTCCGTATCATCGACAGATCCCTGTCCTTCGCAGCCCTCGGGAATAAAGCAATTCGTAGTATCTCCGTAGGCTTGGCTATCAGAAGGTTTATTTTCATGGCGAGATCATATATCACCACATTTCCCATACCGATACAACTGCCCATTAATAATATATTGAATCGGTCCTTGATGGTTGTTATCAAATCTGATGCAAAAATAGGAAAGGATTCTTTCACCAAAAAACCAGAAATCTTTCTACCCGTATTCATCAGTTTTAAGCCAATCAGAGAAAAAACGATATAGAGTGATGCTATTCCGCCTAACAAGTATCCGATTGAATATAACAAAGGTACCATATAAACATCCGTCCGTTCCCTGACGACTCCAAATATCAGTATGATGAAAAACAGTTTTACACCTATGACAACAAAAGTTGCATATTTCATCTTCTCAAGCCCTTGAAACAAATATTGCGGGAATAGCACATCATACAATGTCATGCCGTACGTCAGAAGGAATAGCAAGTAATACTGCCGATAAGTCGGCATCAAGAGTACAAATAATATATAAACTCCCAGTCCTACAATCCAGACAACTGCCCTCACAGAAAGAACAGAACTGAAGATTTCGGATAACTTACGCTTGTCACTTCTATAAATGGAAACATATTTAGCACATACATTGTCCGACCCCCACCCAATGAACAAAGAAAAATAATATACAAGGGCTTGGGCGGTAATAAATACACCATACAGATCCCGTCCTAAGACATCTACCAGATATGGATAGGTTATCAATGGTGCTATCACATTGAACACCTGAAGGACAGTAATATACGATATATTCTGGAATATGCCCCGGTTTCTCTCAATCGACACCTTTTTCAGCATCCGTGTCCAGCCTTAGCCAACTACCCATGATATCATCCCACTCTGGTGGTATGAATTCAATCAATCCTGCCCATGTATAAAAGGTCATTTCACCAAAGTGGACATGTCCGTCGATAACGTAGAAGTCAACCCTGACCTGTGTGATTCCTTCAGAGAGTTTTTCCGCATACCTTATCATCTCTTCAGCCTGAGCAGGTATTTCTACAGGCGTTTTTGAATTCTTATAAAAAGCATACCAAGGCAAATGGTTAAACTCACGATCAAAATTGTCATTCGTCCTCAGTTCGAAATCACTATGCGCAATGCCAGTACAAACCGTGAAAACCTTACATTCACCGTTCATACATGTCAGTTTATACTCATACGATTCCGGCTTTCCTAATGAGTCAATGAATTTCTCGGCTATTATCCTTGGTCTGATGTTCTTATAGACCCACTCTCGTTTGTTCCAATAGAAATTCTTCTTGAGTTCTTTCCTGAAGAATGTCCTGGCACTCTCCTTGTCAAATGCTTTCTTGTCTTTACAAATGACAAAACCACCTGAGTCATGGGTGCATTTTAGGATAAACTGCTCTGGCAGTTTATCAAAGTCTATTTCGTCAAATGAATCCCAAACACCCAGCAAGGGAATCACCTTATCGCTTCCAATCTTCTCACTCACATATCTCTTCACTTCATACTTGTCTGCCAACCGAGTATAGAGGGGATTACGGTCATGGAGTTTCAACCAGTTCAGTTTTTCATTAAAGGTACGGGGATGCTTCAAATTAGGCCACTTCTTCAGATGCAAGTAATAAAACAACCTTATGTACCATTCTGCTGGCCATAACCTGGCGGTCAATACCATCAGATAGATCAGAGCCATCATTGGCTCCTTCATTATTTTAACCAGATATTTCATTTCAGGATATTAATCAAGAGGGTTGCTACAGAAATAAGGATACTGGTGGCTGAGAACCATAGAGAGGTCATGTTACCAATCGTTGAGTTCTGTGCCTTGGCCTTGTTCGGCTCCACATAGACAATATCATTCTGCTGCAGGTAATAATAAGGAGAATTGATGATGTTGGCATCATTCAGATTGAGTGTATAAATCTCCTTCTTCCCTGTTGCATCTTCCCGAATGAGTTTCACCCTGTCTCGAATGCCATAGATCGTCATATCACCGGCATTGGCAAGAGCCTCGAAAATATTGATCTTTTCCTTGGCCACAACGAAATTGCCAGGAGTATTCACTTCGCCCAAGACAGATATGGAGAAACTCGACATCCGCACCGTCACAATCGGATTCTCTGCCTCCGCCATGTAGGGACGGATACGCTCCTTCAGCATGTTCTCAGCCTCCGACTTGGTCAGACCACCCACTTTCACCACACCTATGATTGGAAACTCAATGTTCCCATCATTATCCACCAGATACTTCTGCAAAGTCGGCTGCGAAGTCAATGACGTATTCGACTGTGACATCACAGATGACACCGTCAGATTAAAAGGCTGGGCTGCTACCGGATTAACGGTACTGACCGTGATGGTCAATATATCCTTAGGCAAAATCCTGGCCTCATAGAGAAATCCCGGGACATCCTTTTCCAATGATTGGTCATTCTGAAGGTATGCCACTTGCTTGGTGGAACCACAGGATACCAGTAACATAACAAGCAGAAAGCCGAGAAGCAGACTGCAGAGTTTCTTTTTAGTCATATCAAATCTTGTTTAAAATGATGCAGGGAGACGGGAGCATTCCCAACTCGGTCTGGTTCATGAGTTTATCGAAAATAGTTTTGGGCGTTTTGTCACGAAGGCAGACAAAACAAGTCATATCGGCCAGTCCTGCCACTTCCAAGGCATCCGCATACACATCAACTGCCGTCGTATCGAGAAGAATGACATCATATTCCTCCCTCTGATGCCGGATAAGACTATCCAGATTCTTATGGGCCAGCAGGTCGGCAGGGTGGGTCGTCTGAGCCGTACCAGCCAGAAGAACATCAAATCCCTTTGTCTGGACAGGTATGATGACATCAGAAACATCTCCAGCCGCCGTTGGTAACGGAACAGACAGGATATCACATAATCCTTTACGCTGAGTAAGTCCCAACTCCTTCCCTATCGACGGGTTACGCAAATTCATCTCACAGAGCAGTACCCTCTTTCCCACACGGGCAAGAGACTCTGCCAGGTGAATAGCCGTATAGGTCTTTCCCTCACCGCTTCCGTATGAGGTCACAAGGATTGTCTTACAATCCTCTCCCATCTGATGGAGCAGATGCGTTCGGAGTGTACGGAAAGACTCTTCCGGATCCTTGTAATGGTCAGTGGAGATACATCCGATAACTGGCAGACTTGTCTCTGACAAAAGTTCATCATAGCAACCGACAGTTCCTCTCAGTCCTCTACGCAGGAATATGACCAGATACGGTATCAGGATGCCCAACACCAGCGAAAGGAACAATACAATCAGTGTCTTTGGCCTTACCTTATCCTTGTATAACGTTGCGTCAATCATCTTTCCTTTGTCATTGGTATTAGCCAACTCCATGGCATTCTCCTCCCTCTTCTGCAACAAGGACAGATAGACGCTTTGCTTCACTGTTCGCTGGCGGGTCACCTCTGTCAAGGCCCGTTCCTGTTCCGGAACGTTCGTGATACGGCTCATGTATTTTCCGTATTCCTTCTCTATGATGTTCCTTTTCAATACAAGTGACTGCCGCTCACGTTCCATCGTCGCCTTGATAACCGGATGAAGATCATCGATCAACTCAGTTAGCCGCTTGACCTGAGGCGACTGCTCGCTGGCACTCTTCAACGTCATGTTCCGCTCTGAGACATAGGCATTATGCTGACTGATCAACGACGTGATGTTCCGCTCAGAGACATAGGTATTGCGTTGGTTGGTCGTTGCGGAGGTGACCTCACTGGCAGATACGGCCACATTCGCAGGAATCAGTTCATACTTGTTGGCCGGGTCATTAATATATTCACTCAGATAGTCGTGCAGTTGTATCTGGGTGTTAATATTCACGATCTGTCCTTCATATACACCTTTCTTCGTCATCACCTCCTCGGCATCCACCTTTGGATCCGTCACCTGGAACTGACGTTTGAATTTCTCGAAATCGGCATCGGTGAGACTCAGATCTGCATCTATCTTGGCCAGACGCTTACTGACGAACTCGTCGTTCTTGGCAGCCTCCTGTCGCCTGTCTTCATTATGACGGTTGTTATAGTGCACTGCCAGGCTGTTGATATAATCGATACCTCTTTTGATGTCCTCATCCAGCAGGTCGATAACCACAACTGAAGTAGCCTTCTTCGTGGCTGATGCGATCTGCATCTTCTTTGCAAAGGATATGGCTGCTATTGTTGGGGATACGATTTCCACCTTAAGCCGATAACCGTCTTTATAAAGGGTTTGCTGCTTGGCCGTCAATTCCTTGTTTTCGGTAAGAGTCAAATCACCTATCTGTGTCTTGATCTTTGCCGGCAGGGTCTTGAAAGACTGTTCTGGCAGATCATACTCATTCTTGTTTTCTTTTAAGACTCCTTCTACCTGATATCCTTCACTATCCTTGGTTATCGTCAGGTTCAACTGATGATAGGTCGTTGGATACTCCTTGTCCAGTGCATCTACATCCTGTTCATTCATCGAGACGTTGACAGGTTGCGTATGATATACCAGACGACTCTTAAGTAATCCACAAACCCGATATTCCATGTAGAGGCCAAGATCCTTAACGACTTCACGGGCGACCAACTTCGATTTAAGGATTTCCTTCTCATTTTCCACGCCTATCGACCCTCCAATACTGTTTCCCAATCCAAAAGGCAACTGGTTCTGCAGCAGCGCACTCGCACTAATGGCTGCGGAAGTGGCATCCTTCTTTTTCTCTACAATCAGCATCTTGCCCGATACCTTGTAGGTTGGCTTCACAAAATAGACATAGGCTACGCCAATACACAGCCAAAGGAACAATGACATGGCAAACCACTTCATGTTCCGAACAAATAGCGTCCACAACTCATGGACATCATAAATCTTCTGCATTTATTCTTAGATTAGAATGAGACATAACAGGGGGACACCCTACAAAGTAGGGCGCATCAGGAAACCCGCAAGAGTCTAATACAATCATAATATACTGACTTTCAGCGATATACGAATGATTTGTATTAAATACTTGAAAAACACGTTGCAAAGGTACATCTTTTTTTTGTAAAAAAAGAAAAAAGCCAAATAAATACACAAGGGGAGGGCACTCTGTGTAAATTTGCGACAATATTCACACAGAGTGCCCTCCCCTTGTATAGAATCACCTCACGACAACCTTCTTTCCATTGTGGATATAGAGTCCCTTCTTCGTAGGCTTATCAATGCGCTGGCCGCCGAGGGTGTACCACCCGTCGGGGGCATTATCCATTATCCATTGTCCATTATCCATTGAAACGATGCCTGTCGTCTCGCCGAAGATGATCGGCATGGTCTCCGTCTCCAGTTCGATGGTGGAGTACGTCCATGCTTCGTCACTCCAGTCATCCATCGTCTCAGCACGGGCTCCTGCCAGCATCGAGGTCGGCAGCAATAGCCAGCACTTGCCAGGGGCAATGTTGGCTGTATTCTTTACCTTCTTGAACTGTCCTTGATTCAGATAGTAGTTGGTCCAGATCCCATCTGTCTCGTTGATAACCTGTGTACTCTCGCTACCATTACCACGCAGCATATTCGAGTAGAAGCCCTGGAACTTCTCTGACGGAATGCTGTATGTCTTACTCTTCTCACCCTTCAACACGAGCGGAGTATATGGCGGGGCCTTCAGAATACGCGTCAGCCATACGATCTGGGCATCCTTGTCATAGCCCGTAACCGTAAAGGCCTTCAGGTCATCGAAGTCCGAGAAGTCCAGTCCCAGGGGACTCATCAGCGTGGTCTTACCATATTGGCTGATGGTGACCTCCACAGGATCACCCGGCTCATTACTCTGGTAATCCTTAGGCAAGGTCAGGTAACACTTGTTGGGACCGATGGTGGCCGACTTGTTCACGCTCTTGAATACACCGCCAGTCAGGTAATAGTTCACCACATCCACGGCACTGGTGCTGCCATTGAAATAATTGTAGCCTTCTTCGCCGATGGTTATCTTGTCTCCTAATACGCCCTTGAACATATTCATATAATAGGAGGCCTTGGAGGTTGGCGAGATGGGAATCTCATAGTTATCCGGTTCACCCTTGATGAGCACAGGCACCTCTGCCGTCACATCGTAGATACGGGTCATCCAGATAATCTCTTCGTCCTTGTCGAAGCCCGTGGCGATAAAGGCCCTGGCCTCGGAATTGGTGAAGTCCAGATTATGCGAGCCGCAATAGGTGGTCTTGCCATTCTCGCCGATGGTGATGGTGATGGTGCCAAGATTGCCCTTGTCATCAGTAATGTTGACGAAGCCCTTCCACACATCAGCCTTCAGGTACTTGGCGACGGAACCTTCAGGTACCAAGAGTTGAACCTTCTCCTGTACATAAATGGAGAAAGAAGGACCCTGACTGTGGTCGGCGTTAAAGGTCTTGTCATCTTCGTAGGTCGTATATTCCAGGGCTATCGGCTCCGGGTTCTCACAACGGATAGAGTCCAAGCCAGGAGACACAAAACTATAGCCATCCAGCGAGGTGAGTTTCTTGCCGATGGTAACGCTCTTCAGGTTGGGATAGCCCCTGCCAGTAGCATTGGCTGTTCCGTCACCAATAGCAATCTCGAAACGATAGGTATAGGTCTCGCCATTGCCGTCGGTATAGGTGCAGGGCTCGATATTACGATCGAAATAGAACTCCTCGATACCGCACTTATAGCCACCTATTGACATCACGCCACTACCTGCGTAGTTAGATGCCCAGAAGTAGTCCATGCCTAATGGCTTCTCGCCATACTCAAACGTGACCTTCTTCAAGTTTTCGCAGTTATAGAAAGTAGCACGGCCCAAGAATTTCAACGAGGCGGGGATGGTCAGATTACCACCGATCTTACTATTGGCGAAGCAATTTGCTTTGATACTATCCACCGTGTTGATAAACGATATACCCAGATCGCCACTGGTATATGCAAAGGCCTCATCCCAGAGCACCTTGGCCTTGGGGATATTCACTGTCGTCAGTTTACCGCAGTTGTAGAAGGAACCCTTTGGTACTGCTGTCAGCAGCGGCAGTGACACCTCCACCAGACTGCTCTGCGGATTATTCTCACCAAGGCCGGCTTGGAAAGCATAGTCATCGATCATCGTCACCTTCGTCAGTTCTACCTTCTTCAGTTTGGGGAATGCGTTTGCCGAGAAATTAAGCACACTCGCATATCTGCTGATGGTGCCATATTCGTTTATGACGGGCTCATGAGCGACGGGACGGCCGATGTATAGTTCCTCCAAGGTCAAACTGGAGAGCCATTCCTGTGAATAAGCAGATATCTCCCAGTCAGAATCCGTGACATCCTTATTCTCTTCATAATAGTCCCTTCTGAAGCCTAACTCGATGGGCTCATCACCATCCTCAATGCGGAAGGTCTTCAACGAAGAGGTTTCATCATAATTACCTGCCTCATTGGCCTCGTCACTCGTATAGTTCAAATCAAAAGCACTACTACCAACATATTTCAGCGTAGCGGGCAGAGAGACATTCACCAGGCGTGCGTTCTGGAAGGCATTCTCACGAATCTCCTCCACAGAGTAAAAGTTCATCTCCGAAAGCGTACTCTCGTTGAAGGCATACTTGTCAATACATTTGATCTTCGGTACGTCGAGACTCTTCACATTGGCTTTCTCGAAAGCATAGGTACCAATATAGGTGGCAGCAGGGGCTGAGACATAAAGAGGCATATCCATTTCCCTGAGAACACAGTTACGAAGGGTATCGATCTGCGGACCGAACTCCACTTCCATCTTGGTAATCGTCTTCCTGACACTTTCCTCAATAGTGCTAAGCGGATTAACAAACCCAATATAGTTATCGGTTGCATTGTTGGTCAGTTTGCGACCATAATAGACGTATGTGATCGGGCTGTCATAGAACATCAACGTAGCACCACCTTCGTTACCACCGCCAGCAGATAGTTCCAGCCTGTCATCGCCATCCTCGAAATACAGTTTTGTTACACTTGTACAACCTCCAAAAGCATTTCCATAGATATACTTCACCGAGGGGCCAAACTTCAGTTCCTTCAATGCCGTACAACCACCAAAGGAGCCATAGCCAAACCCATTTGTTGAACCGTGAATGGTCTCTACATTGCCCCAGTCCTCGATGGTCTCCAATGCCGTACACTTGGCAAAGGCAGCCGTACCGATGACATTGATGCTGGAGCCTTTGAAGTTCAGGCTCTTTAAGGCCGTACACTCCTCAAAGCCACTACCTGGAATCGTTGTCAGATTCGCTTCTGGGAAAGTGATACCCTCCAAATGCGTATTGCCCTTAAAGGCATCACCGTCGATGGCGACCATTTTATATCCGCCGGGCTCACTTGGGATCACATATACAGCCCCCGTGTATTCATCACCATCAGGTCCAACATGTTTCTCAGGATCATTGTCTCCTGGATCCGCATAACCGATTCCCTGGCCATAACTGTTACACTTGGCCCACACCTCTTTGACATTCGTGCCCGGTTTGATAAGCACACAGGTCGAACCAGTGGGGTCGTCGGTTGTAAACTGGCGTTTGAACACCAGTCCATCGACATAGACATAATTCTTGGTATAACCTTCGTATTCTGCCTGGGGATCCTTGCTGACACTGCACCTGACGGAATAGAGTCTGCCGTGAGCCGTCTCGCGCCTACCTATCACACGGGGTGTTTCAGGACGGCTCATGCTGGCCTTCTGCACCAGATAGACATAGACATACACATCCTCCTCCGTCTCGTAGGGAATCTTCACCACCTGACGGGTTGTGCTGCCCACATCCACAGGATCACTGCTACCGATTTTCATGTGCAGGTCATAGCCCTGCGACACCTCGTTATCCAATTCTATATAGCCCTTGCCAGCAGACAACAGGAAAGTGATACCGCCAGAAAACTCCGTGGCATAGTCGGCAGATCCCGGCTGATAGGTCTCAGCATCCACCTTTCCCGCAACAGCAGCAACCTGGGCGTCCGTGAGCGTGGTCATCATACAGATAACACCCTCTTCCCCACTGCCGTCATAGCCCTCACCATCCACGGAGGTGTTGAGGGTGTAGAGTATGCCGTTGACACTGTAGTTCGACAGGTCAGCCTCCTTCTTATTACCTTCCTCATCCTCTACGATGAAGTCCTCATTGTTGAACGTCACGGGCTTTTCATCCTCCAATGGTTCAATGACTGCCTCTATCACATAGTCGGCGGTGACATTGCCGCTCCTGATGGATTTGTTATCTGCTTCATACATGATATATGCGTTCACCTGTACAGACTCTGTGATGGTAATGACCGTACCCTCCTTATAGGCCACGGCATGAGCCTCATCATTATCGAAATAGTAATAGACCTGTGGCATCACTCCCTCGACCTTCGACGGCAGGGAGGTGATCGTCAGTTCCTGCTCACCCTGATAGGTACCGGCTTTCAGACTGAAGACGGGCTTGTCGAGGACGATATAGGTGGCCAGGGTCTCCGCACTGGCGTAGCCATTCACGTAGTTGTCGGCAGCAATCTCGTTCAGTCCAACCTTTGACATTTGGAACGGTTCCTTATAGACTGTCTCACCCTCAGTACTCCCATCAAGATAGAAATACCTGGTTTCAACCCCACGGAGGGTATAACGGGTATCGCTGACACCGATGGCAAACTCCTGGTCTGAGAAGTAGATAGAATCCTCCTGCTCATTGAAGAAGGGCTGAACCAGGGTGACCGTCAACTCATAGGACGCCCCTGATGTCTGATAAACCCCAGAGCCCTCATACTCAGCAATAATGGTGGTCCTACCCGGGCTGAGGATCTTCACCGTCCCGTCATCCTGCACTTCTGCCACCTCCGGATGGGAAGATTCGTAGGTAATCCCATCCGTCAGGTCGGCGATAGGCACGTCAGCCTCCAGCGATACGAGATCCTGATAACCATAACAGTCTTCAGGCAGGGCATCCGAACCGCTGCCGATCACGAACTCGCTGGTTTCTTTGCTGAAACGCAGACCAGTCTCTACTATATTCATCACTTGTTGAGCCTCTATATCATAGTCCGCCATCACCGTGTCGCTCCTCAACACCAACCCGTTGTAGGTCATCTGGATATAGGCGCTCACCCTGACGGACTCGCTGATGGAGATAACCTTATCAGCCGTATAGGCGAAGACCTGGTCCTTATCATCATCGAAGAAATAATAGACCTGTGGCTCCAACACCGCTCCCCCTGACAGGGTTTCTCCTTCTGGCAGAGAGGTGAACGTCAGTTCCTGCTCACCCTGATAGGATCCCGCTAGCAGGGAGAATACCGGTTTCTCATAGACAAAATAGTGGGCCACGGTTGGGTCGCTGCTGACGTCGCCCAGTTTGTTATAGGCATCGACCTCGCTATGGCCCAGCCGAGACACCTCGAACGGTGCCGTATATTGCGTGCTGCCCTCATTCGCATAGCCATAGTAGGTATCAACCCCACTAAGGGTAGAGCGTGTATTGCTGAAATTGATGCTGAACTTCTGACCAGGGAAATAGATGGAGTCCTCGCGCTCGTTGAAATGGGGCATGGCGAGAGTGACCGTCAGGTCATATTCCGCTTCGGCAGTACTATAGTCATCCGACCCACTGTAGGAGGCTGTGATGGTGGTCTGTCCAGCAGCAAGGATCTTCACCGTTCCGTCATCCTGTACTTCTGCTACCCCAGGTGTGGAGTATTTGAAACTCATTTTCTTTATCAATTGAGAGAGAAGTACATCAGCCTCCAGTGTAACCTCATCGTAGCCATAGCAGTCGTCAGGCAGGGCATTCGTACCGCTGCCGATCACGAACTCGCTGGTTTCTTTGCTGAAACGCAGACCCGTCTCTTCGTCACCTAACTGAATACTTACCTCCTTCAGTCCCGATACGGTGACACCACCGCCAGCGAAAGCGCCAACGGCGGCATTTGCCCCAGAGAAAACGAGGGAGATCTGGCTTCCGTCGAATGATATCACTTGTGCAGAACTCTCAAAGATATAGTTATTAATATAACTAAATGACCCCAGAAGTTTACCATCAGCATATACGGCTATATCCAGATTAGCATTCTCTGCGAATTCCGGGATTTGGATCGATTCCAGTTTTCCTGTGAAAGTGCGCACCGAGGTCATGGTGAGCGTGGCACTGGAGGGTAAAGTGAATTGCAGCCCCCCTTCTTCCGTGAAGGCCAGATCCTGAACGCCGTCCGTGAAGGTCACCGTCCAGTTGCCTTCCACCTCACTTCCTGTCGTGATAACTCCGTCACTGTATCCTGTCATGACGACAGTATGGTTTCCTGCCCATCCCGCCAGGGAGAGCAAAAGGAAGAACGATGCCATCCAGGCTCTCTTCACAATGTTTTCTTTGAACTGATACATCATCTGATAAAACAATTAAGGTATATACTTCTTTCTTATGATTTCACTTGGATTCTCCTGTTACCGGCCACTCTCAGGCAGAGCATCGTCAGGTCGTCGCTCTGCTCGGCCCCATTGGCATGCTTCTCCACGGCCTCGTTCAGCATGCGGACCGTCTGCTCGGCACTCTCGTAGGTCAGGTCCTGCCACAGTTCCAGCAGATGATCATCGCCAAACTGCTCCTGCTCGACATTCTCCGCCTCGTTGAGACCGTCGCTGTAGATGAAGAAGGGCTGCATGCTGATGTCGTCGATGCTCTCTCCCACATAGTCCAGTCCGGGCCACAGGCCCAGGGGCGCATTCGGATCCATCTCGATAAACCTGGCATTGCCGTCAAGGTCTTTCACAATGGCGGGATTATGTCCTGCGTTGCAGAAGTCGAGATGGCCCGTCTGAAGATCCGCCACACCGATGAACATGGTGACGAACATGCCTTTCTCGTTCTTCTCCGACAGCACGTTGTTCAGTTGTGTGGCAATCTCCGCAGGAGGCAGTTGCTGGTTCACAGCCACCCTGAAGAGGTTCACGGCGACGGCCATGAACAGGGAGGCGGGAACGCCCTTGCCGCTCACGTCGCCCAGACAGAAATAGAGTTTCTCGCCCATCAGGGCAAAGTCGAAGAGGTCGCCGCCGACAGCCTTCGCTGGGATCATCGAGGCAAAGAGGTCGATATCGTCGCGCTCAGGGAACGGCGGGAACACCTGAGGCACCATCCCCTTCTGGATGTCCCTGGCAATGCGCAACTCACTCTCGATACGCTCCTTGGCCGTGGTGGTCTCCTCCAGTTGGTCGTAGGCCTTCAGCAACTGGCCGTGGGCATCCTCCAGTTTCGCATGTGCAGACTTCAGGCGCTTGGCAGCCCTGTAACGGAACAGGATGAAGACGACGAGGGCCAGCACGATGATGGAGGCGATGGCGATGATATAGCGGTACTGAGCCTGCACCTTCTCCATCTCCAGTTCCTCCACATGGAAGCGGGTATGCATCTCCGTCAACTGGTGCTTGATGTCATGGGTGTTGATGGAGTCGTTGATGGTGTACATCTCATGATAGAGTTGGGCGGCCTCCTCATAGCGGCCGAGATGCTCCAGGATTCTGGCCCGCTGCTCGCGGATGCGGATGAGCACCGACTTGTCGTCGGAGTCCATCATCAGCCTCACGCGCTCATCGTTGAGGTCCAGGGCCTCCTTGTAACGACCCTGCTTCAGATAGAGGTTCGCACAGTAGTAGAGCCACATCTTGTACAGGAGGGTGCCCTCGCCCACCGTGCGCTCCTTCACCTCGCGGAGGTCCGACTCCGCCTTGTCGAGCCTGTCCTGTCCCAAGGCTGCCTGCACACAGGCGAGGTAGTAGTAGGCCCAACGGTTCTGGGCCTCTCCCTCATGGTCAGGATTATCCTCGAAATAGGAGGTCAGGAACTGCTTCCACTGACTGGTCAGACGGTCCAGCCCCTGATAGTCCTGCTTGTTCTCAAGCACGTCGCCATAATAGGCGAAGATGTCGGAGAGTTGCATGGGCAGGGGCTTGGTCTGCATCAGCAGGTCAATGCTCTTCTGGTAGGAACTGGCCGCCTCGTCGGAGTTGTACATGTTGGCATACACATTACCCATGGCGTAATAGGCCAGGCCCATGCCGTATTTGTCCTGACGCTCCACAGCATCGTTGAACATGGCGTTCACGGATTTCAGGCCCTCGTTGTTCTGAGCCGTGAAACTGTAGGTGTTCACCAGCAGCGACCACACCTCATAGTAGTTGCGCCACGACTTGTTGGTTCTCAGGAAGTCGAGCGTGGCGGGCACCTGTTCGTAAAGGGAGTCGTCGAGTTCATTGTTGTAGAACAGCACTATCTTCATCGCCCTGCTGCCGCATTCGCGCTCACGGTTGCCCTGTTGTTGACAGACTGTAATCAGATCGTTGATGCATTTCAACTGGTAGTCCTGGTCGTCGTCATCCAGACTCAGCCAATACAGTCTCTCGTAAGCCTCTACCTGTCTCTCCCCCTTCAGTTGGGGGATGGACTTCCTGATCTCCTCGGCCTCATTGCCATACAGGCAGGCCGCGGAGAACCACAGGAACAGGGCTATGAACAGGTTTCGACTCCTCATAGACGGACGGTTTGATTCGGATTACTTCCTGGCTTTGGCGAAGGTGAACTTGATGGTGCCACCGAAGTCGCCGATGCGCTCATCGCAGATGGTCATCATCGTAAACTGCTGGTCGTTCAACTTCACGCCATAACTGTGGATACCCTGGGCCGACAGTTCCTCAGGCGTCATATCCTTGCCGCTGAAGGCATGCTGGAACTTGCAGCCCTTGGCCGTGAGCACCTCGAGCACCTTCTTGTGGACGGCATCGAAACTCTCCTGCGTCAACTGATGGTCGGCGAACCAGTTCATGTCTATGGCGGGGCCCATCATACTGTTAGACAGACCGACGTAACGGATGCCCGGGATGCCGGCAAAGTCCTCTGCCTTCAGGCTCAGGGCATCGATGTTGCCCTCAGTCTCCACCTTGTTCTTCATCGGATTGAGCGACACGGCGAAGTTATACTCGATGACATCCTGCTCATCCTCGTTCTCAGCCTTCTTCACATCAAAGGCGGGGTTGGGCTCGTCAGCATAGTACTCAAACGACATCGGACTCTCGAAGTCAAACGAGATCCTCAGGCGCTTGTCCTTCTGCTCTCCAGGCTGGAAGATGAGGCAGTCCGCATCTCTGCGACCGCCATCAACACGCTCCTGCGTATATTTCGGAAGACGGAAGCCTTTTTCCTGCAGTTTCTTCACCCAGGCCTGCATCTCCTCCTTGGTCACGCCGTTGTAATATACCTCGTATTGGTAGGAGCCTTCCGTATCTTCAAACTGGGTGAACACGATATGTCCCTTCGTCTCGATCTCGGGGATGCCGTACTTGTCATAGATGGCTGCGGGCCACTTGCCGTCGGCCAGGCCGCTGGCATTGCTGGATTCCTCACTAGAGCCGCTGCCGCCGCTCTTTCCTCCGCAGGCTGCCAAGGCGAGCGCTGCGATGCACATCAGTGCGAAACTAAGTTTCTTCATAATTGACAGGTTTTTAAGTAATACTATTACGGGGGCAAAGATACGACTTTTCCTTGAGACCACCAAGAAAATAACAAAAAAAAGATCGCTAGGCAGCCCTAGGATCGCCTAGAATTTCCTAGGATTACCTAGGATTGCCTAGGACTTCCTAGGATTTCCTAGGAATCTCCTAGCCCCTAGGATCTCCTAGTTCTTCTATCCGCCTCCTCAGCGCTGCGACCTCGGCTTTCAGCCGCTGGTTCTCGGCCTCCAGGGAGCGCACATATTCATCCTGCTGCTGGCGGTAGCCAGTGCGGGCGGCGTGCATGCGCTCCTTGATGCCGCCCTCTTTCACGAAGCGCTCTTCCAACTTCCTGATATATGCGCACATCATCTTGTCGGTCTGGTGGCAGAGGGTGAGCAGCATATTAGCCATCTCCTCATCGTTCATCTTTGCCACCAGCGGGGCATAGGCCTCGTAGTCATTGTGGGCGTGGCAGAACTGACGGAGCCGCTGCTGGCGCTCACTGCCAGAAGACCAGGGCCTCAGATGATGCGTATTCAGGTAGTCGCGGTAGTCGGCGCGAAGTTCCTGGAGACTGCCCCGGGCCACGTTCAGCAGTTTGATTTCCATTTCAGAACTGGTCTGTCCGTCTTCGCTGCCCTCCACGATATTCTGCTTGCCAGAGCGCGCGGCCTGCACCATCTGATCGACGGTGCGGTCTCCATGAGCGGGCAGGAAGCGCTTGCAGAACTCCACCGTCAACTGGTAGATAGCATCGCTTTTGCGATAGAAATACAGTTCTTTCCAGACGACTGCCTTCTTCAGGACTGTCTTCTTTGTGTCGTAATACATCATAATTTAATAATGTCATTCATAATATTTAATGTCATTCATAATATCGTTTAGAGATTCTATCGTCTCTCTATTCTTGAGAGATTCTGTCGTCTCTTGTGATTTTCACATGCCTCTGCAAAGGTAGTACTTTTCCGCGAAACCGCCAAATAAAATCCAAAAAATATCGCCTCAGCCGGATATTTTTTCTCTTTTTCCTAGAAATGCCTAGGTTTTCCTAGGTCTTCCTAGGATTTCCTAGGACTGCCTAGGACTGCCTAGGATTAAAAATAGCAATCCCCGCTGATCTCTGCGGGGATTGCTATTTTTATTGCGCTCACTTCTTGATGAATTCCACGCGGCGGTTCTTGGCGCGGCCTTCGTCGGTCTTATTGTCAGCGACGGGCTCGTGAGAGCCCTTGCCCACGGCGCGCATGTTGAAGGGATCGCAGCCGAGTTCCTCGAGGGCCTTGACGACGGCCTCGGCGCGCTGCTGTGACAGCGGGTCGTTGATGGCGTCAGTACCCTGGTTGTCGGTATGGCCCTGCACCTCGAAGCGAGCCGTCGGGTTCTTCTTCATATAGTCAGCCACCTTCTTGATCTCATCCATCGACTCGGGCTTCAGCGTAGCCTTGCCCGTCTCGAAGAGAATGTTATTGGTGACGAACTTACCCGTCTCGGCGATGGACTTCTCGATGGCTGCTACCTTGGCGTCGATGTCAGTAGCATTGCGCTCGTAGAGCTCAACGGCCCCCTTGGCAATCACCACGTCCTTCACGTAGGTGGGGCGCTTTTCAAAGCCGCCTGACCATATTGTCATCCAGCCGGCACCTGCCTTACAGTTAGGCACATTGACCACGCGCTTCCCATCGACGTAGAACTTGATGGCACGCTTGTTGAACGACAGGGCGAAGTGGTGCCAACGGCCATCGTTGATGACACAACATTCGTGGGCCGACGTATGACCTTCCTTATCCGTCCATCCTTCATCGGTGGGACGTACATAGTCACAGTCAATCGTCTGCTTGTCATAGCTCATAGAGTAGTGGACGGTAAAGATTTCGGCGTCGTGTCGCTGGCTCTCGTGCATAAAGTCAATCTCAATGCTGGGTGCACCATTCTTGGGACGGTCATCGTAGAGCATATCATACTCCACGGTGAAGACATCACCCAGATAGTTCTTGATGCCACCCTTTACCAACGGGGTGATCCATCCGTCTCCATCAATAAGGGCGATACACTTCTGACCCTGTATGGTTGCTATCTCGGCATTACCGCGAACAAGGTCCCACTTCGAGGGGAACTCACCCACCTGCTCGCCTTGCATATTGTCCTCGAACATCACGACACTGCCACGAACGAAGTCGCTCTTGGCTGCACCTGCCTGGGGATCGTAGTTATCCTCAACATCCTCATCGTCGTCAGCATCGTCGTTTTTGCTCTTCTTGCTCTTTTTGCTGGACTTGTCGGATGACTTGCCGTCGAGCACAGCATCCATGGCATCGTCGGTCTCGCGCTCCACCTTATTTTCCACCTTTCGGGTCACGGCATTCTCAGCGGCATTCACTGCACGGTCCTTGATCCTGCCCAGCCATCCCTGTGCGTCGGCGTCCACTGTTACGGCGAACACCACCACTAACAATAAAATCAGTCTTTTAGTCATTTTCAGTTACGGTTTTTATGATTAAACAATTTCTGGGGGCAAAGATAAACAATTCTTCTGACATATACAACACTTCTACCATATTTTTTTTCTGAGATCTGCAAGAGTTTGTATAAATCATTGAGAAATTTAACAAAAACTGCGCCGTCTGCGCCGTCTTTTGTGTAATCGGCTGAGTATAAGCGCGTTAGTGACGGCTATGTTTGCCTAAAACCCCGCCGATACCACGCCGATACCCCGCCGTCATCCGATATCATCTCTTCACTATCTCGCCACCATGAAGATACCACTCCAACGCCATTGATACCACTCTGCCGCCCTGTCACAGTAGGGAGCCAACCTAAACATATAATTTTGCTGAAATAAGCAGTGATTAATTTCTCTATAGTGCCTCCCTTTTTCTCTACCGTGCCTCCAAATTTTGCTATAGTGCCTCCATTTTTCCATATCGTGCCTCCATATTTCTCTACCGTGCCTCCATATTTCCATATCGTGCCTCCATAAATGACCCACTGACTCTCCTCTCTCCTGACTGTTGAAGAACGGCGGGGTATCGGCGGGGTATCGGCGGGGTTTTAGGCAAACATAGCCGTCACTAACGCGCTTATACTCAGCCGATTACACAAAAGACGGCGCAGACGGCGCAGTTTTATAAAAAATAAGTAAAGAATTCAATGACCACAGCAGTCTCAACTTTCTCCTGCAAGGGCGTCTCTGATATACGAGACATCTATAGTCTGAAGCCGAAATACAGTCGTGAGAGCCATTTCTCGTTGTGGACGGTCAGGCTCTCCTTGTTGCCGATATTGGTAAAATAATAGACCATGGAGAGACCCGCGAACATGCTGCGGCCTATCTGCTTGACGATGGCACCCCTGCCAGTGATGATCACCTCCGGGAAGTGGTAGTGCAAGGGTACCTCCGTGCTGCCCATAGAGAGCGAGGTATTGGTATAGACGATGAAGGTGGGCAACGCCGAGAGATGGAGCAGCCACCCACTGGCGGGCACGAAGTTATAGCCGTAGCCGGCACCGATGCCGATATTGGTCATCTTAAAACTGACGGGTGTCTTGCCGTCCACCTCGCCATGCTGTCCCTGACCCGATGCGGCAAGCAGGAAACTGCCAGCCGAGCGGCGCTGGATATAACTGTGGGAGAAGGCTGCGGGATAGGAGAAACGGCGGTGGTTGAACACATAGTAGCCATTCACATTCAGTGTCCGCAACTTGAACATATCCTCCGATGTCGTGAAATCACGTCGCTCGCCATCCAACTCCTGCCACCCCTTGAAGTTATGGGCGTCCTGATAGGCGATGTCGAAGCCGAAGCGCTTGCCGTACGAGCGGAAGCCCAGTTCGTAGTCGCGGTACTTCCCCAGCATCTTGGCAGGATTGACAGACAGGTTGAGCGACAGTCCCAAGTAACTCACGCCGATGCTGACGGTCGATTTGTAGTCGGCCTTCATCTCCGACTCGAAATGTATTCCTTCCTGCATGCCCTTGGCGCTGATCTTTGCCCCCGACATGTTGAACCGTCCCATCAGCGTCCACTTGGTCTGCGGACGGGTGACGTAGTTGGTGTCGATGTCGGCTCGCCGGTACCTCACCGTCAATATGCTGTCAACAAGACGGTTCAGTTTGAAAACCTTCTGGGCAGGGACGTCTTGCGTCCCTGCCAGCAGCATGATCGATAAGGCTATATAACAACTACTTTTCACTGTCACAGACCAGCAGCGGCGATCCACTCGTAGATGCAGGAGCAGATGCCGAAGAGGGCGATGCCAACCGTGCAGACGGCGAGGGCCGTGCGGGTGTAGCAGTCGCTCTGGAACGTGGGCAGCGGCGTATCAGTCTTCGTGATGTACATGGCCTTGACAATCAGCAGGTAGTAGTAGAGTGACACCACCGTATTGACCAAGGCGATGAAGACGACGAAGTAAGCCATTGGCTCACCGTTCTGCACACCAGCCATGAACACGAAGAACTTCGAGAACATACCAGCAAACGGCGGGATACCTGCCAGCGAGAACAGTGCCAGTGTCATCAGGAACGACAACTTCGGGTTGGTCTGGTAGAAGCCGTTGTAGGCAGCCATGTCCGTGCGCCCGCCATGACCCTGCTCCACGACATTGATGACGGTGAAGACGGCCATGTTCGCCACGACATAGACCAGCACATAATAGGTCAGCGAGGCGATGCCGAGTTGGGAGTTGCCCACCACAGCCAGCATGATGTAGCCGGCCTGTGAGATACTCGAGAACGCCATGAACCGCTTGAGTTCGCTCTGGCGGATGGCGAAGAGGTTGGCCACCGTGATCGAGAGCACGATGACGATATAGAGCAGATACTCCCAGTAGGCCACTAACGGCTGAAACACTTTCATCAGGATGATGCAGAGCGTGATGGCGGCGGCTCCCTTGGAGATGACACTCAGATAACCCGTCACTGGCGTGGGCGCCCCCTGATAGGTGTCGGCCGTCCAGAAGTGGAAGGGCACGAGCGAGATCTTAAAGCCCAGACCGCTGAAGAAGAAGACCAGTCCCATGATGGTGAGGGGCTTGGCGTTAATCACAGCAGCCACGTCATCGAAATAGAGCGTACCCGTAGCAGCATAGATGAACGAGATACCGAAGAGCATCACGCCCGAGGAGAACGTCGCCACGAGGATATACTTTGCGGCACCCTCGGCACTCTCCTTGCGACGGCGGTCGAAGGCCACCATACAGGCCAGGGGCACGGAGGCCGTCTCCAGTCCGAGGAAGAACAGCAGGAAGTTGCCACTCGACATCATCACAAACATACCGAGCAGCGTGCTGATAATCAGCATATAGAACTCACCCTCAAGTTTCTGGGCCGACTTCTTGAGCCAAGGCTGGGCCATGACGATGACAATGAATGTACCAAAGGCCAGAATGACCTTCATGACGTTCACGGCAGCAGAAGCCACATAGAGACCGCCAAAGGCCTCGGTGGGCTCCGACAACAGGGCAATGCGCACAGGCAGCACAGCCATCAGGGCAGCAGTCACGGCAAACAGTATGTCGTGCTTCTTCTCACTCTTGTGCAGACAGAAATCTGTGAAGAAGACTGCTATTAGGATGATCACGAGGTAGAACTCGGGAATCATTTGTAAGAATTGTCCGTAATTCATATCTAAATCCTCCTATCTTTTACATGACACCAATTGACTGTAGGATCGTACCGGCTGCGGGCGAGATCATATCACTGAACAGGAACGGGGCACAACCCAGACCTGCCACACAGAAGATGAGGCAGATCACGGCGACGCGCTCATCCCACGTAGCATCGGTGAGTTCGAGGTAGTGCTTGTTCTCCACCTCGCCATAGAGGATCTTGCCGACCACACGCAGGATATAGACGGCCGTCACAACGATCGACATACAGGCGATGACCGTGGCCACCATGCGGAACGAGTCACTCGGATCACCCGCCAGCGGCTTCGCGCCGAAGGCTCCCACGAAGATGGTCATCTCAGCGATGAAGCCAGAGAATCCCGGCAGTCCGAGGTTGGCCAGACCTGCGATGACATAACCCACGGCGAGGAACGGCATGATCTTCATCAGACCAGCCAGTTCGCGGATGTCACGGGTATGGGTACGGCCATAGATCATACCGATGAGGGCAAAGAAGAGGGCCGTCATCAGTCCATGAGAGAGCATCTGCAGAATGGCACCCGTCACAGCCGTCTGACTCATCATCAACAGGGCGAAGAGCACCAGTCCGCAGTGAGACACCGACGAGTAGGCGTTGATATACTTCAGGTCGGTCTGCACACAGGCACTCAGGGCACCATAGACCACGGAGATCGTCGTGAGGATCAGGAAGATCCAGGAGAGATCCTGGGCGGCCTCAGGCAAGAGGTACATCGCCACACGGAAACAGCCGTAGCCTCCGAGTTTCATCAGCACACCGGCATGGAGCATCGACACGGCGGTAGGCGCAGAGGCATGACCGTCGGGAGACCATGTGTGGAACGGGAACAGGGCTCCCAGCACACCGAAGCCGATGAAGATGAAGGGGAAGAAGATGTTCTGGACCGGGCCGGGGATGGCATGGGCGGCGGCAATCGTCGTCAGTTCGAAGGTGTAGGTGCCGCTGTACTGACCGTTGAAGAAGTAGATACCCAGCAGACCGAGAATCAGCAGGGCCGAGCCTCCCATCAGCATGAGCGTCAACTTCATGGCCGAGTACTCCTTGTGACCCGAGCCCCAGACACCGATCAACAGGTACATCGGGATGAGGGCCACCTCGTAGAACATGAACATCGTGAAGAGGTCGGTAGAGATGAAGAAGCCGAACACACCCGTGGATAGCAGGGTGAACCAGAGGAAATACTCCTTCGTGAGTGGCTTCAACTGCCACGAGGCAAAGGTGCCCGTGAACACGATGATACTCGACAGGAGCAGCATCACCACGGAGATACCATCGACACCCACCGAGTAGGCGATGTTCAGCGGCTTGAACCAGGGCACACTATACGTCAGCAGCATCTCTGCCGTATTGCCGGCACTGCGCTGCTGGATGAAATAGATCGTCAGCCATATCGAGAGGACGAGCAGACAGGAGGCACCCGTCACCATCACAC
>JAFRMM010000091.1 GCA_017430675.1 Prevotella sp. | reverse complement strand
CTATTCCGCTGCTCGATATAGGCGATTGTCTTTCAGCAGTCGAAAGACTAACCGCACAAATTTACGGGCAGTTAATGAGGCAACGCCACACGCCCTATAGTTGGGAGGGCAATGCCTATTATAACGGACAGGCCGGCAAGTTGGGGATCGACCTGAACGTCGATTTCCTGTCGAACAAGCAGAACGTGGAAAACGATATCCATGAGATGAAGGACTATACTATCCACAACGCCATGGAACAGGAGAATCACAACTCTTCACGCCTGTGGGCTAGCAAGTTGGTGCTGACTTATCCCCTCTGGAAAGGGCAGTTGGAGGCAGGAACGGAACTCTCCTTCGTGACTCGCAACAACAGTTCCTCTATCACCAACTATCCCTTGCCTGCTTCCGATTCGAAGGTGAAGGAGAATAATATCGCCGCCTTCGTAGCCTATAATTTCAACCTGGAGAAATGGGGTAACTTCAGTGCAGGCTTGCGTTATGAGCATGTGGGTTTCGACTATGTTGACCACCTTGATGGAAAGAACGATATGACGCGCTACCAGGACGAGTTCTTCCCCAGCCTGTCGTGGGCACGCCAGTTCGGCCCCGTCCAGACTTCGCTGGCCTATAGTTTCAAGACCATCCGTCCGAACTATAACGACCTGAGCAGCCGCATTACTTACATCAATTCATATATGCTGATGCAGGGCGACCCGACACTGAAGAATGCCACGATGCAGGAGGTGAGCCTCAACGCCCGCTACAAATGGCTGAACCTCTTTGCGGCCTACGAGCGTCGAGACAATACCATGTCGCAGTTGCCATTCGCATATAACAGCGACGGGGTAGTCATCATGAAGCGTGTCAATCTGGACAAGCCTGTCCGTAATCTCGCCGTTTTCCTCTCTGCCAACCCGACTTTCGGCATCTGGAGCCCGAACTGGACTGCTGGCGGACAGAAGTTCTGGAACACGATGGAGTTTGATGACCCTCGTTCCGAGACAGGAAAGGTGAAAGAGACCTACACCAAGCCCATCTTCTTCTTTGATATTAACAACACCTTCCGCCTACCGCACCGGTGGCAACTCGAAGCCAACATGAGCATCCAGACCAAGGGCGACGTCATCAACTTCCGCATGAAGTCGGCTTCCTACGCTCTTGGCTTCGTGGTTCAGAAGTGCTGGCTGAAGGATGACGCCCTCTGTCTGCGTGCCAGCATCAACGACGTGCTGCAGCGCAGTGTTCAGGATATGGCTATGGACTGCGGGGCCTACAGTTTCTTCGAGAGCAAGTCTCGCAGTAACCACCGTCTGAGCGTCTCACTGCGCTACACCTTCAACGCCTCGAAGAGCAAGTACAAAGGCACAGGTGCAGGACAGGCAGAGCGTCAGCGCATGTAGAAGAGTACAGGATATCCATTGCCATCAGGCATCTGCGACGTGCATTATAGAAATGCGTAGCGACAGATGAAGAGGGCGGCCAGCAGGATGGTTCCCCAGTTGATATTGTTGCGGGCGTCGCGGTCTTTCATGTTGAAAGACAGCAGGTGGATGAGCACATAGGAGATGACACCCATGAGGATACCGTCAGAGATGCTATAGGTCAGCGGCATGAGCACGATGCACACGAAGCAGGGGATAGCGGTCACAAAGTCGGAGAAATCGACCTTACGGATGTCATACATCATCATGACGCCTACCAGCACGAGGGCTGATGCTGTGGCCTGATCGGGAATGGCAAGGAACAGCGGGGCAAAGAGCAGGGCTACGACAAAGCAGAGGGCTGTGACGATGCTGGTAAGACCGGAGCGGCCACCGGCATTCACACCCGATGCACTCTCTACGTATGTGGTTACGGTAGAAGTGCCCAGTATGGCACCCACCGTCGTACCCACGGCATCGGCCATAAAGGCTTTGTTGAGGTTCTTGACATTGCCGTTGTCATCCACCATGCCGGCACGGTTGGACACACCGATGAGTGTGCCGATGGTGTCGAACATATCGATGAACAGGAAGGTGAGCACCACAATGACCATATCGGCGGTGAAGATATTGTGCCACTCAAACTGCCAGAGGATGGGCTCGATGGTGGGAGGGGCAGACATGATACCGTTGTAGTGGGTGACGCCCAAGGGAATGCCCACAAGAGTGGTTACCAGAATACCAATGAGGAGTGAGCCCGTGACATTCCTGACCAGCAGGGCTGCGGTGAGCAGGATGCCGAAGATGCCCAGTAGCACAGAAGGGTCGTGGAGGTTGCCCATCGTAACGAATGTGGCGTCAGAAGCACCCACGATACCTGCACTCTTCAGTCCTACGAAGGCAATGAAGAGTCCGATGCCGGGACTGATGGCACGTCGCAACACCAGTGGGATGGCATTGACGATATAACTGCGCAGACCCGTGACGGTGAGCAGGATGAAGATAAGACCTTCGATGAACACTGCCGTCAGCGCGAACTGCCACGAATAGCCCATCGTCAGCACCACGGTAAATGCGAAGAAGGCGTTGAGACCCATACCGGGAGCCAGCGCGAAAGGCAGTCTGGCATAGAGTGCCATCACGACGGTGCCCACAACGGCAGAGATGCAAGTAGTGGTAAACACAGCACCTTTGTCCATGCCGGTAGCAGAGAGAATGTCGGGGTTCACGGCCAGGATATAGGCCATCGTCAGAAACGTGGTGATGCCACCGATGACTTCCTTGCGGATGGTCATTGTGGCGGCATCAAATCCGAGTAAAGTTAATAATTTATTCATTTGTTATTTGTATGTTTACAATATCACGCTGCAAAGATACGAAAAAAATGGAAAAACACGCGTAATTTTATACACAAATGTTTTCACTCGTCACAGAATGGTGCTGAATGCGCCCCACACTAAAACATCATAAGATGACAAGTTGCAAGGCAAAGGCTGTGGCAAACATACGGCGGACTTAGAGATGACGGAAACGGCGCATCCTTAGAGATCACGGGGACAGGTCCTTGATCCTGAACGGAATCAAGCGACTTGTCCCCGTGATTGCGCATTTGAGGGTGTCAGGGTGTACAAATGCCTATGTACACCCTGACACCCTATTTTTCAAAAATTTGGCAGTGAGAACTTATCATCCCAGCAGTTCCTTCAGTTTATTGACATTGCTGCGCGAGACGGGTATGGCATCGTGACAGTGGCGCATCACGAGTTGCATGGCACGGGAATTGGAGGATATCCGTTCCACCTGGCCGAGATTGACCATGAAGGCACGATGGCAACGCACGATCATGGGATAGGGCTGCAGTGTGTCTTCCATCTGTTTCATCGTAGCACGAAGTATCTGGGTACGCACGTCATTCCCCTGTAGTTGGCAAACCTTGACATAGTTGCCAACCGCCTCAATATATAACAGGTCTGAAATGTTGAGCGACACAGATTCGTTGGTATTGCCCTCAAGCGTTATCTGCGACGGCAAAGAATCACGGGGACAGGTTGCTTGATTGGACGAGTCCACATCAAGGACCTGTCCCCGTGATTCTGATGAAGACTGCAGTTTCTTCAGTTGTTCATTCAGCAGACGGGTCTCCTCCAGTTCTGCAGCGAGATAACGGCTACGGAACTTGAATCGCCAGTAGAGTCCGATGGCGAAGGAGAGGAAGGCGATAATCACCAGCGTCTCCAGATAATTGCTCAATGACAGTTTGTTGCCCTCTACCATTTCGCTCATCGCGAAGTGGCGGTAGAGGCAGATGAGCAGCGACACCAACGGCGTGTTGATGCATTGGAAACGGAGGTTGCGGCTGATGATATAGCCGATCCCACGGTCGTAGGAACGGGGCATTCGTACAATGTATCGAAGAATAATCTCCGTCAGGAAACAACTGAACAGTCCCAACGCAAAGATTGCCAGCAGGTGGATATAGGCCTGCCACTGCCACACTTCGAGTCCGAAGGGCTTGAAGATGGCCAGCGTCAGCACCATGAAGGCGCAACTGATAACGCGAATGCTGATGGTTTCCTTGTGACCTTTATCCATACGGTTTGCAAAATTAATACATTCCTGCATAACCACCAAACCATTCATCACAAAAATGCGCAGAATATCCCAGATATTTGGAGGCAATACAGACATGTCGTACCTTTGCACCGTCAAATTGTAAATGTCATGATGAAACCAAGAACGATTATTGGAATTATTTTCATTGTAGCCAGTTTAACAAAATTGGCAACAATCTGGGGGCTTGTCAAGTGGAGTTGGTTTACAAAGGTATCTGAGGAGCCGTGGGTTACCTATTTCTGCATCTGTCTGCTGATATATGTAGGAGTGAGCCTTATTATCGACAGTTATCGTCGCGACCCGGACCAGTGGTTGCAGCGTCCGCTGCCCATTGGTGAGGACGGCAAGCGCATCTGTTGTAGCGTGCACTATGGAGGCGACGAATATATCTACCGTGGCGAGCCTTTCCACGGTGCCCGTCTCGACGCTTTCTGTGGCGGTATCCGTATGGACTTGCGCGAAGCCGCCATCACGGAGGATGAGGAGATCGAGATCCACACCTTCTGTGGCGGCATAGAACTCATGGTGCCTCAGACGGTGAACGTCGTGGTCAAGAGCCGCAGTTTCATCGGCGGTGTCGGCAATCATGCTACACGAATAGGAGGAAAGGATGCCCCCTGCCTCCACATCATAGCCAATAATTTCTTGGGCGGTGTGGATATCAAGAATTGATAATCTGTTGCAACTTCCTGTAATTTTACAACGTCAAATACGACAAATAGGGGAAAGTTTTAAAATGAACATCAAGATGAAAAAGATTGTTTTTAGGATGACAGCCCTTGTGGCTTTGATGATGATGACACTAACAAGTTTCGCCAAGACCCAGGACTGGGGCGGACGCGTCATCGATGAGAAGGGTGAGCCGATGCCCTTCGTAAATGTTATATTGCTGTCGTTGCCCGATTCGGCCTTCGTACAGGGTGCGATGACCGACGAGCAGGGTGTATTTAAGATTGTGACGGATGTCTATCAGGGATTGTTCAAGGTGACCAGCGTGGGCTACCAGACCTTATATATTGAGGCCGGGCAGGACTTGACCATCCAGATGAAGGAAGATACCCGGTTGCTGAAGGAGGTCGTAGTAAAAGGTCAGTTGCCCAAGACTCATGTCAAGGGCGATGCCATGCGTACCACAGTGGCAGGCACCATCTTGGAGAAGGCTGGAACACTGAGCGACGCTCTCTCGAAGATCCCTTCGCTCGAGGCTGGGAGCGACGGTGGCGTCAAGGTGCTGGGTCGTGGCAAGGCTGAGATCTACATCAATGGACGCAAGGTACTGGACGCCAACGAGTTGGCGCGTATCAGTTCTGACCAGATCCAGCATGTGGATGTGGTTCAGAATCCTGGTGCCCGCTATGCTGCATCGACCAAGGCCGTGGTTCGCATCACCCTGAAGAAAGCGCAGGGCGAGGGTATCAGTTTTCAGGAGAAATTTCAGGGTATGTATCAGTATGGCTGGTCGGCGAACAACCTCCTCGACGTGAACTACCGTACGGGCGGACTCGACCTCACGGCAACATTCTGGGCAGGTACCTATGGTCACTGGAAGTCACTACAGGAAAACGATATGTATTATCTGGTTGGCAATGATGTCGTCAATGGATATTCCAAGCAGGAGACAAGGCGTAAATGGAAGGGCCTGTTGCCACAGTTGCAGATTAACTACATGATTAACGAGAACCACAGTCTGGGCGCATTATACAAGTACGACTATCACCCCAGCGACGAACTGACCAGTCAATTTAATACCGACGAATACCAGAACGGCAACTTCACAGAGCGCTCGGAGAGCGAGGTATGGCAGGATAACCACTTCAAGAAGCATATCTTCAACGCCTATTATAATGGTAAGGTGGGTAATCTGGGCATCGACCTGAACATCGACGGACTCTTCGACGACACAGAGACCCCTGGAAACACAACGGAACACGCCTGGGGCATTGAGTCTGTTGCTGTGCCACGGCAACAAACCATCCGCACCATCGAGAGCAATACCAAGAGTGCCAACAACTTCTGGGCCTCAAAACTCATCTTCAGTTATCCGCTCTTGAAGGGTAACCTCTCAGTAGGAGGCGAGTACTCGTACAACCGTCGTACTGACGCCTACTCGTTTGATGCTTCAGAGGCTGTGCCTGTGACCACTACCGATACGGAGATCAACGAGAAGTCGGCTGCCGGATTCGTGGAGTATGGCCGTCAGTTCGGCAAGATGTTCATTCAGGCTGGCCTGCGCTACGAGCACCTGCAGAACGACTACTTTAACTTTGGTAAGCGCGATGATGAGGTGAGCCGTAACTATGGCGACTGGTTCCCAACCGCAACTATTTCGGTCCCAATAGGTAAGGTGCAGATGTCGCTCTCGTATCGTCAGGACATCCAGCGCCCAGCATACGGTAATCTTACCAGTTCAACGATCTACTTGAACCGTTATGCCTATCAGAGTGGTAACCCCACACTGCGTCCTATGTACACCAGTAGCGTTGTGCTGAATGTGGGCTACAAGTGGATGGGTATGAGCGTGAATTACAGCCGTGTGAAGGATGAGACGACGATGTCGTCAGAGCCATACCCCGGTGCCGACGACCCGCTTGTCTGTCTGGTACGTCCCATCAACACCAAGGAGGACTATAACCAACTGAGTTTCAACCCCTACGCCAGTCCCACTATCGGCTGCTGGCATCCGACATGGTTCGTCTATCTGCTCTTCCAGAACTACAAGGCACCTACAGCCCACGGCACTACCATCACGCTTGACCGGCCTTACCTGCACATGGGCTGGGATAACACCATCGAACTGCCCAAGGGCTGGCGCATCAATGCCGGCGTGCGCTTCAATCCTAAGGGCGATGTAGGCAACTTCCGTCTGCTGAAGGCCCAGGGATGTGTGGATATGGGCATTCAGCACGACATCAGCCTGCGCCGTCTGGGTTCGCTTACCCTCGACCTGCGTTGCAACGATATATTTGATAGCAACGAGACCAAGGCCACCCTGTATGGTCCGCGCGAAATGACGGTTCTTAACCCTACCCATCGTACCTTCATTCTCAACCTGACGTGGAAGTTCAACGAGGCCCGCTCGAAGTATCGTGGCTCGGGTGCCGGCGACAAGCAGAAGGCACGTATGTAATTATTTCACTTTTTCTGCGACTAATAGGTCAAACGAAAGAGTTAAACGATGGTGACAAAAGAAGTAGAGAAGGAATTCCTGAGCATGATCGAAAAGCAGAAACGTACCATCTACAAGGTGTGTTACATGTATGCCAACGATCAGGACGACCTGAACGACCTGTTCCAGGAAACGGTGCTGAACCTGTGGAAGAGTTTTTCCCGCTATCGTGGCGACAGTTCACTCAACACCTGGGTATATCGCATCGCCATGAACACCTGTATCACGTTTCTGCGTCGCTCCAACGCCCGCCCGCAGACCATTCCGATGACTGCCCAGATGGCCAGCACCTTGGAGGCCGACGAAGAAACAACGGAACAACTGAAGGAACTCTACAAACTCATCAACCAACTGGGGAAATTGGAACGCGCGCTGATTCTCCTCTGGCTCGAAGAGCGAAGCTATCAGGAAATGGCCGATATACTCGGCATCTCTAAGGCAAATGTTGCCGTTAAACTCAATCGTATCAGAGAGAAACTAAAGAAAATGTCGAACAATTAAAAATGTTAGATTATGGAACTTGATGATTTGAAAACCAGTTGGAACGCTCTTGACAAGCGTCTGGCAGAAACGGAAATAGTGAATATGCGTATGGTGAAGGAGATGGTATCGCAGAAGACCAAGACTGCTTTCAACGGCATCGTGGGACACAACCTCTACAACTTCGTAGTAAGCCTTGTCATTATTGGTTTCGTATTCCCCTACGTCTGGATGCACACCCCGATCTCCAGCACTTCGTTTGTGATTGTTGAGGCTTGCATGCTGATAGGACTCACGCCTGTTGTAAGGAAACTCATGCTGCTCTCAAAGTTCGATGTAGATGGTAAGAATCTGAGCGAATCCAGCCGTCTGATATTGGATTACAAGAGGGTTTGCCTCGACAATCCTTTATGGACTATCGCCGTTGTAACGCTCGCCTTTGTTGGATTCTACATCTCAGAACTTGGATTCAACACGTCCGTCGATTATGGATTCAGCAATCGTGTTTGGGTCGTCGTTGCCCTGACACTGCTCACCTTTGCTCTCGCCTTCGTCATCGGTGTATGGCAGCGTCGCCGCCACGCCCGGCAGATGAAAGACATTGAGCACGGCCTGGAGGAACTCAGGGACTTCGAGAAAAAGGATATCATACATCAAGTGTGATTGTTAGCAAAAAGTTAGGGTCGCAGCATCCGTCGCAATGACGGATGCTGCTTTTATTCTTCACCGTCTCAGTATTTGATACATATTTGAACGGATCCGACAACTTTTGAACAATTTGGAAAACGCGGGAAACGATTTGAACAAAGGCGAAAAACGAAAAACAGAATACGAAAGCACCTTTTTATAATATGATGTAATTTTGCACCCAGATTTCAAATATTCATCATCTAACAATTAACTCAAACAATTACAAATCAATGAAAAAGAGCAGTATTCTGATGATGTTGATGGCATTGTTTATGTCTTTGACATCTTTCGCCCAGGGAATCAAGGGCACTGTGATTGACGAGAACGGAGAGGCCGTGATTGGTGCTACCGTTAGCGACAAGAATGACGCCAAGAACGCTACCATCACCGACTTCGATGGTAACTTCACGGTGAACGTAAAGGCCGGACAGACCATCGTGATCTCCTACATCGGCTATGAGACTCAGGAAGTGGCCGCCCAGAACGGCATGACCATCAAGTTGCAGCCCGACAACAAGGTGCTCGACGAAGTGGTGGTCGTGGGTTATGGTGTTCAGAAGAAGAGCAGCGTGACGGGTGCCATCTCGCAGGTGAAGCCTGAGGACATGGAGAACCGTACCATCTCCAACGCCCAGCAGGCCCTGCAGGGTAAGACCTCGGGTGTGCAGGTGATCTCTACCTCTGCCGCTCCCGGTTCATCTCCTACTGTACGTGTGCGCGGATATTCCTCTAATGCTAGTTCTAATCCCCTGTATGTGGTTGATGGTGTGCGTCTGAGCGACATCAGTGGTATCGATCCCTCGACCATCGCCTCTATGGAAATCCTGAAAGACGCCGCTTCGGCAGCCATCTACGGTGCTGAGGCTGGTAACGGTGTGGTGCTGATCACCACCAAGAAGGGTAAGGCTGGACAGGGTAAGATCGCCTACGACTTCCAGTGGACGGACGAGACCCTCGCCCGCGTCCCCAAACTGCTCAATGCACAGGAGTACAAGCAGTACATGATTGAAGGTAAACTCTTCACCGAAGAATTCATGAACGAGAACAGATACGGCAACACCGACACGAAGTGGACGGACGTCGCTTTCACCCATGGTCACATGCAGAAGCACAACCTCTCGTTCACGGGCGGTAACGACCGCGGTAACTACTATCTGGCTCTCTCTTACCTGAGGAACAACGGTATCGTGAAGGGCGACGCCGATCTGTACAAGCGTCTGACTGCTACCGTCAACGGTGAGTATAAGATCAAGGACTGGCTGAAGGTGGGTACCACCAACCAGGTGGAGAAGTACGACGTACGCTCGGTATCCTCTAACAGTGAGTACGGCTCTCTGCTGACGGCCGTGCTGATGATGGACCCGCTGACACCGGAGTCATATAACAACAACATACCCGACTATGTCTCAGACCTGGTCGATCAGGGCAAGCACCTGCTGACGGACGAGAACGGCAAATACTATGGTATCTCTCAGTTCTACAAGGGTGAGCAGTATAACCCGCTGGTGATGCGCGACAACAACCTGTCGAAGAATAGCGGTTTCAACGTGACCGGTTCTATCTACGGCGACTTCACGCTGATCCCCCACCTGACCATCACCTCGCGCTTCGGCTATCGTCTGGCTGGTACGCGCAGCAGTTCGACAAGTCTGCCCTTCTACGGCAACTCCACGCAGAACCGTGACTACGTGAGCCAGAGCAACACCTCTACCACCTCTATCTACTATCAGTGGGAGAACTTCGCCAACTATATGCAGACCTTCGCCGACAGGCATAACGTGAGCGCCATGGTGGGTATCTCGTTCCAGGACAGCGACAGCGACTACGTGACTGGCAGTCTGTCGGACAACGGTGAGGACGCCCTGCTGAAGAACGATCCCTTGTTCTACTATCTGAACTACGCCGCCGCCTCGGCTACGAAGGGCGTGAGCGGTGAGACTACCAACACCACTAAATATTCATACTTCGGCCGTGTGGGCTATGACTATATGGGTCGCTACCTCTTCCAGGCTTCGCTCCGTGCAGATGCCGCCGACCTCTCGAAACTCTCGAAAAAGACCCGTTGGGGTTACTTCCCCGCCGTGTCAGTAGGTTGGACCATCAGCGAAGAGAAATTCTTTAATCCGCTGAAGAAGTGGTTCGACAGCCTGAAGTTCCGTGCCTCTTGGGGTCAGAACGGTAGCCTCTCCTCACTGAGCGGATATCCCTACAGCACTGATATGGCCTTAGGCGGTCTCTATCCCTTCTCATCGGGCATCAACTATACTCAGGGTGTCGCTCCCTCAACCATGGGTAACGAAGACCTGAAATGGGAGACCTCTGAGCAGACAAACATTGGTTTCGACGGTATCCTGATGGGTGGCCGCCTGACCTTCGGCATCGACTATTTCGTGAAAAAGACCAAGGACCTGCTCGTATCAGGAACCACTCCATCGCTCATCATCGGTGGTACGACATCGCCCATCAATGCCGGTAACGTGAAAAACAAGGGCTTTGAGTTCGAACTCGGCTGGCGCGACCATATCGGCGACTTCAACTACAGCGTCCGCGGTAACTTATCGACGCTGAAGAATGAGGTGACCTACCTCGATCCCTCTCTCACACGTCTGGCCGGTACTGGTTTCCACACCTACACCATCACCTACTTCGAGAAGGGCTACCCTGTCTATTACTTCCGTGGCTATCAGTTCGACAAGATCGATCCTGAGACGGGTGATCCTCTGTTCAAGGACCTGAATGGTGACGGTGTGGTGAACGACGACGACCGTACCGATATCGGTAACGCCATCCCCAAGATCACCTATGGTATCACCATCACCGCTGCCTACAAGGGCTTCGACCTGACGATCTTCGGCACAGGTGCTGCCGGCAACAAGATCTTCAACTGTATCACCAAACCAGACTTTGCCACCTCCAACAAACTGAAGGAAGTGATGTTCAACGACCGCTGGACTGAGAGCAACAAGACTGGCACCAAGCCACGTGCAGGTGCTAACGACATTGACAAGTATGTCGATTCTGACGCCTTGGTTTATAACGGCAGCTACTTCAAGTTCAAGCAGATCCAGTTGGGTTATACCCTGCCGAAGAACCTGCTGAGCAAGGTAGGTATCACTCACGCCCGTGTCTATGGTTCTCTCGACGATTTCTTCACCATCAGCAGTTATCCCGGCTTCGATCCGGAGGCTTCTGCCAATGCCCTCTCTGGTATGGGTATCGACAAGGGTGCCTATCCTACATCTAAGAAGTTGGTACTTGGCTTCAACGTGGAGTTCTAAGGGAAAGTAAAAAGGTAAAACAGTAAAAAGGTAAAAAATTACGATTATGAAAAAGAATATATTATATATCGCGTTGCTGGGTGTGATGTCGCTGATGACCGTCAGTTGTTCCAGCGAACTCGACATCGAGAAGCACGGCAACATGGGTAGTATGGATACCTACTACACCACCGACGAGAACATTAACTCGGCCTCAGCATCGCTGTACCTGTCAGTGAGGTCGAACTACTTCACCTGGTATTTCCTCAAGAACCTGCTCTCTGACGATGTATGGTGCGGAGGCGGCCAGCGTGGTGACAACGGTGAAATGGAGAAACTCAACGAGTATAACTTCGACACCAACCACGGTTCCATCGAGGGTGTCTATTCCGGCTTATACTCCATCATCTACAAGGCCAACCTGATCATCGACATGACGGAGGGTGAGACGGCTGTGATGAAGCGCGCCATCAACGAGGCCAAGGTGTTCCGCGCATGGGCACACTTCGAACTCGTCTCGCTCTGGGGCACCGCTCCGAAGGTAGATCATCTGCTGGATCCAAGCGAATACCGTCAGGCCAACAGCACGGCTGCTGACACATGGGCTTTTGTAGAGCAAGATCTCACAGAGGCCATCGCCTCTGGTACACTGCCCTCGAAGAGTGGCGTCGATGATCAGGAGACGGGTATCCGTGTCACCAAGGAGTTCGCTCAGGCTCTGCTGGGTAAGGCATATCTCTTCCAGGGCAAGTACAGCGAGGCAGCCTCGATGCTTGACAACGTAATCAACTCGGGCAAGTATGCCCTCTTCACTGGCGAATATGATGCCCAGTTCCATGCTGCCGCCAACAACAACTGCGAGTCGGTCTTCGAACTCCAGAAGCGCTACGATACGGAGCAGATGTGGACCCAGTTCGACATGACCTTCCTGATGCAGGGCTGGCGTTCTGACAAACTGAAGTATAAGGGTGATGCTTCTAAGTTACTGGCTACTGGTACATACGGCTTCTGCAATCCCCGCAAGTCGCTCTATGATGCCTTCGTCGCTTGGGAGGGTACCGACGGATACCGTCTGAACAAGACCATCCTGACCTATCAGCAGTTGAATGACTTCGGTGTGACGATCTCTGGCAGTAATGCTGTCTATGGTGACGAGGGTTACTTCTACTGGAAGAACCAGTCGCTGAAGGAGGACTGTGTCGTCGATCAGACATTCTTCCAGGGTATGCAGTTTATCAACCTGAAGATCATGCGCTATGCCGAGGTGCTGCTGATGGCTGCCGAGGCACAGTTGCAGGCTGGTAACAGCAGCAAGGCCCTCCAGTATATCAACGAGATCCGTACCCGTGCCAAGGAAACTCCGCTGACAACTGTCACACTCAATGACATCAAGACCGAGAAGCGTCTTGAACTCTGCCTGGAGTGCGTACGCTATCAGGACCTCGTACGTTGGGGGGATGCTAAGACTGCCATGGCCGAGCAGGGTAAGCAGGTGCCAGCCTTCACCACCGACGGCGTGCAGTGGAACTGGCAGAACACGGTCTATGGTTTCCAGGACAAGAACAATCTCCTGCCGATTCCTCTTAAAGAACTCGAACTGAATCCGAACATGCAGCAGAATCCGGGTTGGTAATCCTTAAAGTAAAGGCAAAAAAGTGAATCGTATGAAGAAGATATTAGTTATTGCTGCCCTCTGCCTTTCAGGCATGGCAGCACATGCTCAACAGAATCTGAGTTGGGGCCAGGGTCCACAGGTGGCCTCACCCGATATACATGCCGACAATACCGTCACCTTCAACCTGATTGCCCCCGAGGCTCAGAAGGTGCAGATTACTGGCGATATGTTACCTCCGAAGAAGATGGAATTTCAGGGTAATACCTATGAAATACCCGGAGTGGCAGATCTCGTAAAGGATGACAAGGGCATATGGAGTTTTACTACAGAGCCCCTGAAACCTGAACTCTATACCTATAATATGATTGTGGATGGTGTGAAGATCATCGACCCGCTGAACGTCTATAATATCCGCGACATCAACAATCTGTTCAGTGTGCTGCTCATCGGTGGCGATGCCCGCACAGACCTGTATAAAGTCAATAAGGTGGCTCATGGTACGGTCAGTAAGGTGTGGTACGAGAGTCCAACGGCTGGTATCACCCGTCGTTGCACCGTCTATACCCCTGCCGGCTACGAGACCAGCGGCAAGGACTATCCTGTGTTCTATCTGTTGCATGGTATCGGAGGTGACGAGAATGCCTGGAGCGAACTCGGACGTGCCGCCCAGATCATGGACAACCTGATTGCCCAAGGCAAGGCTGAGCCGATGATCCTGGTGATGACCAACGGCAATATCTCGCAGGAGGCTTGTCCCGGTGAGACCTCCGAGGGCTTCAAGGTGCCCACGATGATGCTCCCCAAGACGATGGAGGGTTCATTCGAGACCGCCTTCCCCGACGTGGTGAACTTCATCGAGAAGACCTACCGCGTGAAGAAGGGTAAGGATCACCGTGCCATCGCCGGCCTGTCGATGGGTGGTTTCCACAGCCTCTTCATCAGCATCAACAATCCTGAGATGTTCGGTTACGTGGGATTGTTCTCTGCCGCTGTGGATCAGCAGCAGCCCGATCCCAACGGATTCCCCAACATCTATGCTGACCGCAACGCGAAGATCGACAACCTGTTCAGCAAGAATCCCAAACTCTTCTGGATCGGTTGCGGCAACACCGACTTCCTCATTCAGAACAACAATGACCTGCGCGCCTATCTCGATTCCAAGGGACATAAATACACCTATCTCGAGACCGACGGTGGTCATATCTGGCGCAACTGGAGAATCTACCTCTCAGAATTTACACCATTATTATTTAAATAATTAACGACTACGAATTTCACTAATTGCACTAATTACTATTCACAGAATAATTCGTATAATTCGTGAAATTCGTAGTTATATAATTAAAGTCTATGAAGAAAGTAATGTTTTTCGCCCTCGGCATGGCTGCCCTCATCATGGGCTGTACCTCTGCCGACAAAGTGACTAAGAACACTCTCAATCAGGAAGAGATGATGGCTAAACTCTCGCTCGAGGACAAGGCCCACTTCGTGATTGGCGTGGGTATGGCCGGATTCTCTGGCGACGATGCCGTGATCGGTGCCACCAAGAGCCTTGTGCCTGGTGCCGCTGGTACCACCTATCCGCTCGACTCATTAGGCATCCCTGCCGTGGTGCTGGCCGACGGTCCTGCCGGACTCCGCATCGACGCTACCCGCGAAGGCGACTCCGCCACTTACTATTGCACGCATTTCCCCATTGGAACACTGCTCGCCTCTACCTGGAACACCCAGTTGGTAGAAGAGGTGGGTCAGGCCATTGGTGAGGAGGTGAAGGAGTATGGTGCCGACGTGCTGTTGGCTCCTGCCCTGAACATCATGCGTAACCCCCTCTGTGGACGTAACTTCGAATATTACTCCGAGGATCCCGTGGTGGCTGGTAAGACCGCTTCTGCCTATATCACTGGTGTCCAGAAGAATGACGTGGGCACGAGCATCAAGCACTTCGCTGCCAACAACCAGGAGACTAACCGCATGAATACCGATGCCCATATCTCCCAGCGTGCCCTGCGTGAGATCTATCTGAAGGGCTTCGAGATCGCCATCAAGGAGAGCAAGCCCTGGACGGTGATGACCTCTTACAATTATATCAACGGTGTCTATACCTCTGAGAGCAAGGACCTCGTTCAGACCATCCTCCGCGACGAGTGGGGCTATGAGGGAACGGTGATGACCGACTGGTTCGGTGGCAAGGACGGTGCCAAGCAGATGTGGGCAGGCAACGACATGCTGCAGCCTGGCAAGAAAGAGCAGTTTGACTCAATCGTGGCAGGTGTGAAGAGCGGCAAACTCGATGAGGCCGATCTCGACCGCAATGTCCAGCGCGTGCTGAACCTCGTGGAGAAGAGTCCGCGCTTCCAGGGTTATCAGTATTCCAACAAGCCCGACCTGAAGGCTCATGCTGCCGTCACCCGTCAGTCGGCTGCCGAGGGAATGGTGCTGATGAAGAACAATGACGCCCTGCCTCTGAAGGAGAACGTGAAGAACGTGGCTCTCTATGGCTGCACCTCTTACGACTTCATCGCTGGCGGTACGGGTTCTGGTAATGTGAACCACGCCTATGTGGTATCTCTGCTCGACGGTCTGAAGAACGGTGGCTATACCGTCTCTGAGGAGATGAAGACCGCCTACGAACAGTATATCGCTGATGCCAAGGAGGCCCGCAAGAAGGAGATTGAGGAGATGGCCAAGAAGGACAAACAGGCTGCCATGCTGGCCAGTTTCATGCCTGGCACACTGCCCGCCGAGAAGCAGTTTACGGTAGAGGAACTGACAGCACAGGCAGAGGCTTCTGATGTCGCCATCATCACCATCGGCCGTATCTCTGGTGAGTTCCTTGACCGCAAGGCTGCCGACTTCAACCTCAACGCCTCTGAGCGTCTGCTCATCCAGCAGGTATGCGAGGTCTATCATAAGGCTGGCAAGCAGGTGGTCGTACTGCTGAACATCGGTGGTGTCATCGAGACTGCTTCGTGGAAGGAGATGCCTGATGCCATCCTCTGTGCCTGGCAGGCAGGTCAGGAAGGCGGCAACAGCGTCGTTGATGTGCTCAGTGGCAAGCAGTCGCCCTCCGGTAAGTTCACGATGACATGGCCCGTCAACTTCACCGATGCCTACTCATCCCGTAACTTCCCCATCGACGAGGATCCGAAGATCGACATGCTGAACCAGGGCCAGAAGGGTAACGTCCGCAACGTCGATTACACCGACTACGAGGAGGATATCTACGTGGGCTACCGTTACTTCGATTCGTTCGACGTACCCGTGAGTTATCCCTTCGGCTTCGGCCTCAGTTACACCACTTTTGAGTACAGTGATGCGAAGATTGACCAGAAGAACGATATCTACGATGTGACCGTCACCGTTAAGAACACAGGTGCCCGCGAGGGTAAGGAGGTCGTGGAACTTTATATTTCCGCTCCTGACAACAAGGCCGCCAACAAACCCGCCAAGGAATTGAAGGCTTACGCCAAGACGAAGCAGTTGAAGCCCGGCGAGAGCCAAACGCTCACACTGAGCATCACGACTCCAGAACTGGCTTCGTTCGACGAGGCTGCCTCCGCATGGGTGGTTGCCGAGGGCGAATACCAGTTCCTCGTAGGTGCATCCTCTCAGGACATCAAGGCAACCCTCACGGCTAACGCCAAGTCGCAATCGACGAGTGCGCACAACGTGATGAAGCCTCAGGTTCAGATGAACCTCCTGAAGCGATAACCACATTGACACTCATATCTATCAAGCACGGCCCGAAAGGGTCGTGCTTGATTTTTTTCTTCATCTTTCTCTCGTTATTCTGCGGAATTATCATTATCTTTGCCGACGTTATGCTGACGGAGAAGACGATGGAGAAACTGCGAATCCTCGCAGAGTCGGCGAAGTACGATGTGTCGTGCTCGTCGAGTGGTACCGTACGCTCTGGCAAGAAGGGTATGGTAGGCTCTACTGTCGGTGGTGTCGGCATCTGCCACTCGTTTGCCGACGATGGCCGTTGCATCTCACTATTGAAGGTGATGCTGACCAACTACTGTATGTACGACTGTGCCTATTGTATCAACCGTCGCACGAACGACATTAAACGCGCTACACTCTCCGTCTCAGAACTGGAGGAGATCACGATGGAGTTCTATCGCCGTAACTATATCGAGGGACTCTTCCTCTCAAGTGGAGTGGTAAGGAATCCTGACTATACGATGGAACGGCTGACGGCCATCGTCCGCGACCTTCGGACGGCGCATCGCTTCAACGGCTACATCCACCTGAAGACTATCCCTGGGGCTTCGCAGGAATTGCTTCAAGAGGCTGGGCGCTATGCCGACCGTATGAGCGTGAATATCGAGATTCCCAAGGAGGAATCGCTGAAGGCACTGGCGCCAGAGAAGGATCATAAGAGTATCTTCCTGCCGATGAAGCAAATTCAGCAGGGCGTGCTGGAGAATAAGGAGGACAGGAAGAAGTTCCGTCACACGCCCCACTTCGTGCCCGCGGGACAATCGACGCAGATGATCGTAGGGGCAACGAAGGAGAGCGACCTCGATATCCTGAAGATGTCGAATGCCATGTACCTGCAGCCCACGATGCGCCGTGTCTATTACTCCGGCTATGTCAGCGTGAACACCTACGACCCCCGTCTGCCCGTGCTGAAACAGCCGCCGTTGGTGCGCGAGAACCGTCTGTATCAAGCCGACTGGCTGATGCGGTTCTATCAGTTCAGCGTGGATGAGATCGTCGATGATGCCCATACGCACCTCGACCTCGATGTAGATCCCAAACTCGGATGGGCCTTGCGCCATCCGGAGTTCTTCCCTGTCGATATCAACAGTGCGCCCTACGAGCATATCCTCCGTGTGCCGGGCATCGGCGTGAAGAGTGCTGTCCTCATCGTCAACTCTCGCCGCTTCAACCGCATCACGTCCTACCACCTCAAGAAGATGGGGGTAGTCATGAAGAAGGCCAAATATTTCATTACCTGTGGCGAACTCACCTCCGTCTTCTCCCAACCCATCATCGGCATTAACGAACTCCGCCCCGAGCGCTTGCGTCCTCTATTGCTCTCCAAAGCCCAACAGAAACGGGCTGCCGCGGAAAAACAGTTGACGCTCGACTTTTCAGATAACACGGATTAAGATGCTTGCATATACCTTCGATAATACGCTTGACGGACTGTTGTCAGCCGTGTTCGACAGTTTCTTCCTGAAGCAACAGCCAGAGTTGCTGTTGGCGGAAGGGGAACAACTGCCGTTGTTTGCCAATGAGCCTCACCATGTGGTGACGGATGGCGAGAAAGCCGGGCGCGTCTGGAAGGGACTCGAGAAGCATCTGTCCAAAGACGGTCTGCACATGATCACCATCAGTTGGCTTTCGGAAGAGCGGGCACTCAACCAACCACTCTTCAACTTCATCTGCAAAGTGTTTCGCCAACCAGCCTGTTCGGGGATAGAGCGAAACGCCTCCGATCAAGATGTGCTGGAAGTGAGGAACACCTGTCGGCGCGTGCTCCACGAGCAAATGCGGATGAAACAGTTCATCCGTTTCCAGAAAGCGAAAGACGGTACCTACCTCGCCGTTGTCTCGCCAGACCATAACGTGCTGCCGTTGATCACCGGCCACTTTCAGGATCGTTTCAACGACCAGCCGTGGCTTATCTACGATGCCAAGCGCCATTACGGCTATTATTACGACGGAGCCGCTGATCCCATCCGCATCACCTTCGAGGACGAGGCCGCCGTGCCCTTCAACCTCACCAACGGTAAACTTGATGCCGATGTGCTCAGCGAGAACGACAAGATATTCCAGGACCTCTGGCGCACCTACTTCAAGGCTATCTGCATCAAGGAGCGCATGAATCCCAAAAAACAACTCAGCGACATGCCCCGTCGCTACTGGAAATACATGACGGAGAAAAATGGTAACGTTTAAAACCACAATAGAGGCCAAAGACAGACTTCTACTTCATAGCCTCCAGCATCAGACGGATCTCGTCGTAGGTGATATCTGGCGGACAGAGAGTCTTGATGGCTGTGGAGCCGGCATCGGCACCAGCCATGTGGATGGCGCGGAGGATGGTTTGTTGGTGATCCTCAGGGATGAGGTCGTCGAGCGAGATATCACCTGTGGGGATATAGCGCGCCAGATGGCCGTAGATAGTGCCTAATGTCAGACCGCGCTCTCGTGCTATCAGTTCTGGTGTCATGCCTTGTTGGTAGAGACCGTAGGTGATGACCCATGTCTTTTCCTTCTTGGGTTTGGGCTCCTTTTGGGGTTTGGGTTCCTTGGCTTTCTTTTCACGTTTTCTCTTTTTCAGTGTCTGTTCGTCCATGGCATCGAGCAGAGAGTGTTGTTTCTGACGCAGATAGTCGGCAATGGTAAAGATACGTTCTGCCATCTGCTGGAGCAGATAACGGCGCGAGAGCCAGGCCTGGCGCAGATCGACGAAGTTCTCTGTCAGGCGCTTCATGGCCTGTTTGTTCTGCGACTGGACATCAGGCACCAGGGCCAGCGGCTTCGACAGTACCGTGTCGAGTGTCTGCTCGAAATAGGCGGCACTACGCTTCACGCGCTCTAAAAAGTCAGTCTCGTGCAGGGCTTCGATGGTCATCTGCTGGATCTTCGCCAACCACTTGTCTGCCACGGTGATCACCTGTAGTTTGTAAACCTCTAATGCCCGCTTGTGGAGTTCGGCGATATCCGTAAAACTGTGATAGAAGAACTCCGTGATGATCCTGCTCAGATACTCCTCGCGATAGAGGATGTCCTTGAAGTCGAAGAGTTCCATCAGCAGGTATCGGTAGTATTCGTCCTTCAGCGTGGGCAACTGCTCGATGCTCTGGCGGGCGGCCTCCTCCTGATGAGATATATAGGTTTCCACACGCGTATCACTGATGATGGCATGTGGCGGGATGCGCGAGGCGAGCACCATCCCTTCGAGCGTCTTGCAACGGCTCAGGGCGACATACACCTGACCAGGGGCGAACGACAGACTGGCGTCGATGATGGCGCGCTCGAAGGTCAGACCCTGACTCTTGTGGATGGTGATGGCCCAGGCCAGTCGCAGGGGCAGTTGCGAGAACTTGCCCAGCACCTCTGTCTCAATCTCGCGTGTCTCCTCGTTCAGCGTATAACGTGAGTTCTCCCACTCCAACGGCTCCACCTCGATAGCCTCGTCGTCGCCGGGACAATAGACCTCCACGCGGTCGTCTTCTACCAGTGTCACATGGCCGATGCGCCCATTATAATAGCGGTGCTCGCCCGAGGGGTCGTTCTTCACGAACATCACCTGTGCCCCCTCCTTCAGCGTCAGCGTATCGGCCGTCGGATAGGAATACTCTGGAAAGGTGCCGTCGATTCTCGCCCGATAGGTATAGGCATGGCCAGGGAGTTTCTGCAGTTCCGTCTCGTTGTAGTGGTTGGCCATCTGATTATGGGTGGTCAGACGGATATAGCCTTCCTCGGGCTTGGGGATGAACATCGGCTGATAGCGGCTGTTCAATAGCGTCAGGTCTTCCGCTGTAGGATGTCCCTCACGGATGTGGTTCAACAGCGTCAGGAACACATCGTCCTGCTGGCGAAACACCTTCTCCAGTTGGATGGTTACGTAGTCGATCTGTGCCAATGCCTTCGAGCCGAAGAAGTAAGGCGTGTCGTAATAGGGGGCGAGCATCCGCTCGTCCTCGGGAGTCACCACAGGCGTCAACTGCTGCAGGTCGCCGATCATCAGCAACTGTACGCCGCCAAAGGGCTTGTATCTGTCGCGATAGCGGCGCAACACACTGTCGATAGCATCGAGCAGGTCACTGCGCACCATTGATATCTCGTCGATGATCAGCAGGTCGAGCGACGAGATGATCTTGCGCTTCTCCTTGCCGAAGTCAAACTTACTCTTGATCTGTGCATTGGGCACGAAGGGCGAGAAGGGCAGTTGGAAGAACGAGTGGATGGTCATGCCGCCCGCATTGATGGCGGCCACACCCGTTGGTGCCACCACGATGCAGCGCTTGCTGCTCTGTTCCACGACATGCTTCAGGAAAGTGGTCTTTCCCGTTCCTGCCTTACCCGTTAAGAAGATGCTGCGCCCCGTGTGCTCCACGAAGTCCCACGCTGTACGCAATTCCTGGTTTTGTTCCATAGTAATCGATCTTTTCTATTTGTGTCTGCAAAGATACGACATTTCTGTCAATCTTGCAAGTTTTCCTCCAAATTATTGAAATTCCATACAATTAATAAATTTTATCTAATAGTTCCTGGCTTGTAATATCACGCATCAAGGTAAATGCAAACCATTTCTTTTCAAAATCTTTGATGCTGGCTCCGATGTGATATACTTCTTCGTCAATAATCAGGAAACGGTCGTGATCCGAGTATCAACAACATATCCCTTCAATAGATATTCTTTTAAAACCTTGTTGACCCATTGGCGGAATTATGTGCCACGTTTAGATTTTACTCTATATCCTACAGAAATTATAACGTCCAGATTATAATGTGTCACTTCATATCGTTGTAGGCCATCATGACCCATATATGCAAATTATGCATAAGTGCCCTCTTCATCCAATTCTTCTTTGTATATGTTTCGGATATGGCGTGTGATAACAGACTGGTCGCGCAGGAACAATTCTGCCATCTGTTGCTGTGTGAGCCATACAGTCTCATCACCCATCCTCACCTCCAACCTGATAGTCACGCTATGACACTTTTACGCTTTAACGCTTTTTTATTTAGTGGAATTGAATATGAGAAAGCG
>JAFRMM010000010.1 GCA_017430675.1 Prevotella sp. | reverse complement strand
CCCCAGTGTGCACATCATCGAGCCGCTGAATTACTTGGAGTTCGGGTGGCTGACGGCCCATGCCAAGGGCATCATCACCGACTCAGGCAACGTCTCGGAGGAGGCTACCTTCAACGGCTTGCCCTGCATCACGCTCAACAACTACACGGAGCACCAGGAGACGGTATCCGTGGGCTCGAACGTCCTCGTGGGCGAAGACCCCGACAAACTCCGTGAGGCCCTTTCCCAACTCATCTCTGGCCACTGGAAGCACTCCGCCCTGCCTGACCGCTGGGACGGCCGCACGGCCGATAGGATCTTGCAGATCCTCCTGGAAAATCCTAGGCAGTCCTAGGCAGTCCTAGGCAATCCTAGGCAATCCTAGGAAATCCTAATAATTCTCCGCCTTTACCTGGAAGTACGCCTGCGGATGATTGCAGACCGGGCACTCCTCGGGCGCCTTCTTGCCGATCACGATATGCCCGCAGTTCGCGCACTGCCAGATCACATCCTGGTCCTTCGAGAACACGCGCTCCTTCTGGATATTGTCGAGCAACTTGCGATAGCGCTCCTCGTGCTCCTTCTCGATCCTGGCCACGCCCTCGAACTTCTCGGCGATCTCGTCGAAGCCCTCCTCGCGGGCCTCGCGGGCCATACGGGCATACATGTCCGTCCACTCGAAGTTCTCGCCGTTGGCGGCTGCCTCCAGGTTCTCGGGTGTGCTCTTGATACTGCCGCCCTCCAGCAACTTGAACCACATCTTGGCGTGCTCCTTCTCGTTGTTGGCCGTCTCCTCGAAGATGGCGGCTATCTGCACGTAACCGTCCTTCTTGGCCTTCGATGCCCAGTAACTGTACTTGTTCCTCGCCTGACTCTCACCTGCGAAGGCTTCCTGCAGGTTCTTTTCCGTCTTTGTTCCTTTCAGTTCTTTCATCGTCGTATTTGTTTTAGTTTGGTGAATAATATCTGCAAAAATACTGTTTTATTTTCAAAGAAAAAAGAGTCAATAAAGAATAATTCCTTTCTTTTTTAATTTTTAACCATATTGGGGCTACTTATTTTGCCAACGACAAGTGAAGACACCTGTGTTCAGGCATCTATCACGTGAGGTTGGAGGCATGTCAGACTGCTCCAGCCTATTTCGTGGCAGAAATTATATCATTATATTTTAATAAAACTGCGCCGTCCTAGCCGTTATTTGTGTAACTTGCTGAATACCAGCATATAAATGACGGCTATGTATGCCTGAAACCGCGCCGATACCTAGCCGCAACCTCGCCGCCCAACAAAACCACTTATTTTGCTGAAATAAGTAGTGCCTTACGACGCTACGGTGCCACCCTACGCTTAAATTCTCTCGAGAATTCATCCAAGCAGTGGCACTATAGCGAAGGATAGTGGCACCTCAGCGGAAAGGGATAGTCCCTCCTGTTCCTATTAATTATGACGGCGGGGTATCGGCTAGGTATCGGCGCGGTTTTAGGCACACCTAGCCGTCATTTACTTATTGATAATCAGCAAGTTACACAAATAACGGCTAGGACGGCGTAGTTTTACATTATTATTTTATACCTCAAATATGAATGTATAAGACCCTCCTATCCACGCGCAAGACGGTATATTAACATTGTCATTCTACCAGTTTGATATAGTAGTCCTCAACCTCATTTCCTCCCACAAGAATCAATTTATTCTCTTTTACTACAAATTGGATTCCTAATTCGTCATATTCTTGTTTCTTCTCATCTAACACTCCGTTAATTGTATCCAATAAGTAATCTTTATAATAACGAATTAAGGAGTCATTGGATATATTGGTTCCTTGCCAACAACTGGATTTGAATTCATCTTTGTCTATATTTACATCAACATTTATCAACTTTGCAGTATATTTGTCACCATCTTTATTCAGAGAGCATTGATATTGCATAGTGTATGGGAAGGTACAAAGTATATAGTACCACTTGCCTCTTGACTTGTCATGAAATTGATCACTGGCTTTTCCATAGAAAGTCCTAGTGAACCGATTCCCTTCGATTTCTATAATTTCTTTCTCAAATGATTCTGTAGGATGGAGTGCCTTATAGGTCCCAGATATGTCCTTTTGGCACGAAAAAAGAATAGCACTTACGAATAATACCCAAATAACATTTTTCATAATTGGCTTAATTAGGCTTTAATGACCCATGTTGTGCAATTTAATAATCCACCTTCTTGTGCGACTTCGTTATAGTCAATAGTTTCTAAGACTTTGTCTGGGAAGGCTCCTTTTATGATATCAGCAACTTGCTTGTCCTCGTCTCTTCCAAAAACTGGCAGAACAATCAAGTTATCTACTTCCAAGTAATTCACATAAATACCAATAGCACTATAAGGGTGTTTGGGATCTTTTATGTCAGTCAAGAATGGCACATCGATGTATTTCAGGTTATATTGTTCAATCACCTTTAGCATACCTTCCCGCCAATACTTATATTCAGCATCCAGACTGTTACCAAGTATGGTGTTCTTATTTACAAATCTCACCATACCATCTGCATGTCCTGTCATATCTCCTTTTTGGGCCGGAATGATAATAATCTCACATTCCAGCAGTTTGCTTAGTTCACTGACAAGTTCTTCTCTGCCCCAATTCGGGTTTTCAGAGAATATCCTGTCAGATAGTATTCCACGACCATCGCATATCAAAACATTTCCGCCATCAATAATTATGTTAGAGAACTGGGCATTGACATTGTTTATTCTGCACACTTCTTTAACATCAGAGCGAGATTCTTCCCATTCTTTATTCCCTTTCAGATAACTTGGATCATAATTGAACTGAATGAACTTTCCTGATTCAGTTTGGATGGGCATATAGTCACGACACCATATATCTTTTGTTCCTTTCAGAAATGAATACTTAACATTATACTTATCAAGAATCTTAATGAGTCTTTCACACGTTTCTGGATATTTTGTTTTTAGCAACTCCGACATATAAACTGTTTGTTCTCCATGATGGTTGGGAGTTTTATCATTTTCCATCAAATCCATAATCGAAACAGGTGCTTCAGATAATAGTTCTTTCTGGTTCTGCCTCTTTTCTTGGTATCTTTTCCTTAATGATGGCATGAAAGCACCTATTAAGCCTTTACAAACGTCGTCTGTTGGCTCAATGTCATTACTATCACAGATGTCAAATAGCACTGTTTCTCTACCACGCTTCTCCAGGGCAAATGTTTGAATATATTCCTCCTTTATTCTATTACTGATCAGGGAAGACTTGTTTAGTTTTTGGAGAATCTTTCTGCGAGTCACATCTGACAGTTCTTTGCTTGTCAATTGGTCAAACAAATCAGTCGTAGGACATTCTTTGAATTTCTTTCTTAAGAAATGTATTGAAGATATTATTGCACCTATAATAGCAATTACACCGCTTATAATACCGATAATTGATTCTATACTCATAATGATTGGAATGATTAGTAAAACATTAATAAAAAGAAAACGTGAGCAATTACTTCGCTTACGTTTCGGAGGTATCGGCAAACACCTTGCAATCATTAACGAGTAAAAGCCCACGCCGTTAGCGTGAGCATCCTTACTTTTACTCTTGATTGCTTCTTTGATTTTTGCCGAAATTTCCGAAACAAGATCCAAGCGGACGCTTCAACGTATATGTTTATTTCTTCTTCGTTATGTTACCATACGCTATGCATTTTTAGGGTTCAACGTTTATTGAAATTTTGCAAGGAAGGCTTTGGAATTCACAACCTCCATCTTAGCAAATCCATAATCCTTAATATTTCGCGTTACCAGACAATCTGCACCAGCCTGAACAGCAGAGAAATATTGGAGGGCATCCTCAAAATCATTTGCCCTCAGGCTGACAGCACTATCAACCACTCCTGCTCCTAATGGGACAATCGTAAGTATTGGCCGGAAAGTCTGAATAAGATCGTAGAATCTTTCGGCAGTGATTTCTTTACGAGTTATGTACTTGATATTAGCAATTGATAAGTCGGAAATGAGAAGTTCAATCTTGTCATCAACAGCCATATCGAAAATGCTTAATGCATCATCGACAAACTGCTCGCGCTTGCAGAGAATATCGAGAAATATGTTAGTATCGATAAAAACTTTCATCATCGTTTACTGATACTTCTCTGCGAGATATTCTTCTTTCTCACTTTTCCAGTCACCAAGTTTTTTCTCATCAAGTATGCCTACCATCTGACGAATCTTGGCTTTCTGCTGTGCTCGCTTTACATGCAGAGATTCCTCCTCACCTCTGTAAATAGAGGTGATGGCATCAAGAACTTTTTGCCAAAGGGAAGTATCCTCCTTGTCAAAGCGTTCCAAAATCTGCATGGTACTTGCACGTAAATCAATCGCTGTCATATCATTGTTGAATTATATTCGTCTGCAAATATACACAGTTTTACTGAAAGTTCCAAACTTTTTCTGGCCTTTCTTTATTTAAAACAAAAAAGCCCCTCCACTGAGGGGCACAATTGTATTAACCTTAAATCTAATAATATGAGAAACACAAAAGCCATTCTTACGAATGACATATATTTGAATAGCAAACATGCGGTCCTCTATTTCCAATTTGAGGGCCTGTGCAGTATATGTCCATTGGCAAGTTTAACCTCATCTATTCTTAAAGCCACAGTTCTGGCATTTGAATTTCTTCTTTTTATATCGACCCAAGATTAACTTGAATTTAGGATTGAGTAGATTAGCCTTGAAAAACCTATCCTGATTATCCGCAGCCAACTGGTCATCAAGAGGCCGTGCTGAATAAATAAAGCCTCCCGAGGGGAGGCTTGACCCAAGTAATTTGCATACAAGGGGGGATTTCTGGTGCAATGATAGGAAGTTTTTTCGAAACTTCCAAATGTTATTGCATTTTTTTATGATTAAGTACAACCTGTTGCGAAATAAGTGCTACCATATTTTGCTAAACAACTTGTTTTTTTCGGGCTTTTGCTTGTGAGCATCGGAAAATCTTTATACCTTTGTCGGCAGATTGGAATAGAACGAGCGAAAATGAAACTCTTAGAGGTGATCAGCGACAAGCAGCAGAGGCAGGTGTGGTGGCGGGCCTTCCGCATCTGGCAGCACAGGCCCCATGAACTGGCTCCGCTGGTGGAGGAGGAACATGTTTGCGCCTCCTGTGGCACCAGTTTCCAGGGTAATTACTGTCCGCGCTGCGGACAGTCTGCCAAGATAGGCCGTTTCTCGTTCAAGAAGGCCGTTTTGCTCTTCCTCGACGTGTGGGGTCTGGGCAACAGGAGCATGTTCCGCAGCATCCGCGACCTGATGTTGCGTCCTGGTTATATGATCCGTGACTATATCGGTGGCATGCAGACGGCCTATTTCCCTCCCTTCAAGATGTTCTTCCTGCTGGCGGCCCTGGCGCTGGTCATCCAACATGGGTTTGGGCTCACGCTTGAGGATGAGGAAGAGTCGGTAGAGAATGGTCCCATGATTGAAATGAAAGAAGATGGGGAGACTGTGAAGATGTCTGCACAAGAGTTGAAGGACAGTCTGAGGATGACTGTCAATAGCGTCGAGGACAGAACGACGTTCCATATCAATGGCAGGGATGTGGAAACACCGATTTTCGAGGCTGGCGCGAAGTTCGGAAAGATGATGGACATGCTGAGAAAGAAAAACCCGGCGATCTTCGCCCTCCTGACACTGCTGCTCTTCTCTACACCCTTGTTTTTCTTCTTCCGCAAGGCACCAGCGATACCAGACCTCCATTATCCGGAGTTCTTCGTGGCGATGGTCTATACGGCCAATACGTACTCGATCTATTCGATAGCGGGCAATCTGCTGAATTCAAGTATCCTGAAATTGATTGCCGTGCTGATGGTCTTCGTGGCCATGAAACAGTTCTCTGGCTTCTCCAAGCGTCGTGTGCTGGGCTATGCCTTGCTGAGCGGTCTCATGTCGATCATCTTCATGGTTGTTGTGATGGCTGTCATCATCGGCATCTTTTATATGACTAATCAGAAATAAATATGAAACGAAACAATATGCTGATATGTGCTCTGGCAGCGATGATGCTGTCGTGCCAGGGTGGAAAGAGTGGGGGACAGACGACTGCCCAGGCTGGGTTCCTCTCAACTGGTGAGCCTGGGCAGCAGAAGGCCAAGGTGGTGGTGATGTACGAACAGCCCGCACCCTTGAAAAACCGTCCTGAGCAGATCCTCCGTAAGACGGGCTTCACCATCTCCTATAATCGTGAGACGAAGAATCCCAACTGGGTGGCCTGGCATCTGACGGAGAGCCATACGAAGGGTCCTTACCAGCGCAAACAGGAGGTTTTCGCTGAGGATGACGAGGTGAAGACGCCTCGCGCCACGAACAATGACTACTACAGTTCGCGCTACGATCGTGGGCACATGTGTCCTGCTGGCGACAACAAGTGGAACAAGGAGTCGATGCGCGAGTCATTCCTCTTTACGAATGTCTGCCCGCAGAACCATGGACTGAACAAGTACGAATGGAACGACCTGGAGATCCTCTGTCGTGAGTGGGCGAGAAAATATGGTGCCATCGATATCGTCTGCGGCCCTATCTATGGGGATATGAGGGATCAGAAAACCATTGGGCGCAGCAAGGTGTGGGTGCCTGAGGCTTTCTTCAAGGTGATCCTCTGTCGCAAGGGCAATCCCAAGGCCATCGGCTTTATCTATCGCAACGAGGGCGTGAAGCAGACGATGGAGGAGGCTGTGCGCACAGTCGATGAGATCGAAGAACTCACAGGCATCGATTTCTTCCCTGCGCTGGATGATGCTGTTGAGGATAGGGTAGAGGCCAGAGCCCGTCTAAGTGACTGGTAAAGAGTTAAAAACGCTTAATAAATAGGAAGGCCGAGGCGAAGTCTCGGCTTTTCTTCGTACCTTTGCAGCGTGAAAATAAAAGAAGTGCTGAGCGCCCTTGAACGTTTCGCGCCTCTGCCCTTGCAGGAAAGTTGGGATAATGCTGGCTTGCAGGTTGGACTGACAGAGACGGAGGTTTCAGGGGCATTATTGTGTCTGGACGTCAACGAGAAGATCATCGACGAGGCCATCGCGAAGGGCTGCAACCTGGTTGTCAGCCACCATCCGCTGTTGTTCAGGGGACTGAAGACCATCAGTGACCTGACGGATGTGCAGCGCACCGTCAGAAAGGCCATCCAGGGCAATGTCGCCGTGATCTCCATGCATACGAACATGGACAATGCCCAGGGTGGGGTGAATTTTCGCATCGCCCAGAAACTGGGTCTGCAGGACGTGCGCTTCATGGCCTCGAAAAGCGTTGATGGCGTGGAGGCGGGAAGTGGTGTCATAGGTCTGCTTCCTGAGCCCATGGCTGCTGATGACTTCATCCTGAAGGTGAAGAAAACGTTTGGCGTGGAGTGTGCGATGTGCAACGAACTGTTGCGCCGTCCTGTGCAGAAGGTGGCCATCTGTGGTGGGGCAGGGGATTTCCTGCTCGACGAGGCTGTGAAGAATGGGGCTGATGCCTTTATCACAGGCGAGATGCATTATCACCAGTATTTCGGCTATGAGCAGCAGATCCAGATCTGTGTCATTGGACACTATCAGAGCGAGCAATATACGACCGAACTCTTCCGCAACATCATTGAGAAGGAGTGCCCAGGCGTTCAGACATACATCGCAGAGACGAATACGAATCCAATATTCTACGTATAAATAGTCAAATAGTATAATCGTAAAATTGTAAATTAAATTATGGCAAAGAAAGATCCCACAGATTTGTCAGTGGAAGAGAAACTGAAAACCCTTTATCAGTTGCAGGCAGCCCTCTCATCCATCGATGAGAAGCGTGCCCTGAGAGGCGAACTGCCTCTGGAAGTGCAGGACCTGGAGGACGAGATCGAAGGTCTGACCACCCGTGTTGAGAAAATCAAGAACGAGATCGATGAGTTCCAGCGCGCCATCACCCAGAAGAAGGGCGAGATTGCTGACGCTGAGGCCAGCGTGGCACGTTACAAGAGCCAGTTGGACGAGGTGAAGAACAACCGTGAGTACGATACTCTATCCAAGGAAATCGAGTTCCAGTCATTAGAGATCGAACTCTGCAACAAGAAGATCCGCGAGGCCAACACCCGTATTCAGGAGAAGCAGAACGAACTGGCACTCAACGAGGAAGTGATCAAGGAGCGTCAGGGTGACCTGGAGATGAAAAAGGGTGAACTCGACGAGATCATGACGGAGACCCGTGCTGAGGAGGAGAAACTGAAGGAGAAGGTGAAGGACCTGGAGTCGAAGATCGAGAGCCGTCTGCTCACCTCTTTCAAGCGCATCCGCAAGAATGCCCGCAATGGCCTGGGTGTGGTCTATGTGCAGCGTGATGCCTGTGGCGGATGCTTTAACAAGATTCCGCCCCAGCGTCAGTTGGACATCAAGATGCACAAGAAGATCATTGTCTGTGAGTACTGTGGCCGTATCATGATCGACCCGGAACTGGCTGGCGTGAAGATCGACAAACTGACTGGAGAGGAGAAGAAGCCTCGCAAGCGCTCTATCCGTAAGACGGCTTCATCCAAGAAGACGACGGATGCCAGCGATATGGACTAATTGTCATAATAATTCGTAGTCAGGAAGACTCTCGAGGAAGGTGTACTTCTGTAGGGAATAGTCCATCTTGCAGCAGTAGTGCTGGAGTCCGTTGCTGACCACGAGATAATCCACTTTCAGCAGAAGATTGTAGGCCGAGATCTGGTCGAAAGTCTTCTGCTGAAGTGGTATAGTAGGGGCCTTGTATTCCACAATCATCCGGGGCTTGAGATCCTTATTATATAATAAGGTGTCGCAACGGAGTTTTTTCTCGCCTACCTTCAGGTCCACTTCGTTGGCGAGCAGTCCCTTGGGATAGCCTTTCTGTTCCACCAGATAGTGGGTGAAGTGCTGGCGTACCCATTCCTCAGGTGTCAAAGCCACGTATTTTCGACGCAGAAAGTCGAAAATCTGTCGTTTTTCACCCCTCTCGGTGATTTTTATGGGGTATGGAGGTAGGTTTAATCGATACATTTTATTATCTTTGTACCCGCAAAAGTACAAATAATATTCGAAATAGCATCATGGCAGAGGCAAAAAATGTCACTTTCGACAGTATCATGCAGGATCTGGAGGCACGAAAGTTCGTGCCCGTCTATTATCTGATGGGTGACGAGGCCTACTATATCGACCAGATTGCCGACTATATTGCAGAGCATGTGCTGCAGCCTGAGGAGCGCGATTTCAACCAGACCATTCTGTTTGGTTCGGATGTGACGGCCGTTCAGATTGCCGATTATGCGCGTCGCTATCCCATGATGTCTGAATATCAGGTGATCATCGTCAAAGAGGCCCAGAATATCAAGCAGACAGATGCGCTTGAGAAGTATTTCAAGGCACCGATGGCCTCTACAATTCTCGTGATGTGCCATAAAAACGGCACTATAGATGGCAGAAAACGCGAGTATGTGAAGGCGATTCAGGCGGCTGGCGTGCTTTTTGAGAGCAAAAAACTCAAGGATAGGGAACTTCCTGCCTTCATTGAGAACCATCTGAAGGCTCGACAGGTGGGCATCGACCCCAAATCCACCCAGATGATCGCAGATAATATTGGTTCTGATCTCAGTCGTCTTGTAGGCGAACTCGACAAGGTCATCCTGTCATTGCCAGAGAATAATAAGAAGGTGACGCCTCAGGTGGTGGAAGACCAGATAGGGGTGAGCAAGGAGTTCAATGGTTTTGAACTTCGTGATGCTATTGTGAACAGGAATGTCTATAAGGCCAATCTCATCATCAAATATTTTGACGAAAATCCGAAGGCTGGTAGTATCTACTCATTTCTCCCAATGCTCTTTAATTACTTCCAGAATCTGATGATCGCCTATTATGCACCCAATAATAAGAGTCAGGAAGCAGTGGCAGAGTGGTTGGAATTGAGATCACCATGGGCTGCCAAGGACTACATGACTGGCATGAGAAATTACGCTGCGATGAAAGTGATGCAGATTATTTCCAAGATACGTGAGATTGATGCGAAAAGTAAGGGTTTGGACAACCCCAACACCCCTCCAGGGGAGTTGATGAAGGAACTGATTTTTTACATTTTACACTGATTCTGTCCTTTTCTGGATGCTAGAATTTCCCAAAATCGCGCTTTTCTGAAGCGCTTTTTTTAGTCCCTTTTGCCGATAAAAACAGGGCTTCCCAACGATTTCAGACCCCTCAAAACTCGCGTATTTCCAGAATTCCCTCCAATGGTTCAGAATATGCGAGAAATGACGATTTTTCGAGTTTTAGGAAATACGGAATTCGGCTTTCACGTTCTTTAGGGTTTATAATTCCAAAATCATCTTCCCAAAACCAAATTACAAAAGAAGAATATTTTTATTTGTAGTTACATATTCGGAATTATAAAGACCAAAACAATAAATATAGATTTTGATATTGATTTCCATAATTTTGAATTTGAAAATACAAAAACAAATATATACAAAAGGTAATTATTGTTTTAATACATTGATAATCAGATGTTTGTTATATTAAACGTCCAAAAAGGTCAAAAATCACACGATCTACAGGTCTGAAAAAGTGAATACATCCCCCAACAGAGACTATAATTCACGTAATTATCATATTTATACCCAGTTATTTGCAAAATATTCCTCAATAATGCCTTTTAGTTGTTTTGTGAATGTAAATTTGGATTTGTAATTATAAACGCATGACTCTACCTGTCGATAACTTTGTTGTTTTAAATTCCGAATCATAAATCAAAAGTTTAAAAAACTAAATTATTCCAAGATTCCTTGCACAATTCAAAATTTTGCTTTAACTTTGTAAACTGAAAGAAATAAGGTCAAAATGGCCTCTAAAATGCATCATCAGTAATATGAAGGATCGAATCAGACAGATTATGGAGTCTCGTCAAATGACTCAATCAGAGTTTGCCGACTATATTGAGTTGGCTCCTGCCACCCTTAGTAGTATCTTCAATGGACGTACCCGCCCTACCCTGAATGTGGTGGAAGCCCTCAAGAAGAAAATTCCTAACATCAATGTGGAGTGGCTCATGTTTGGCAGCGGTGATATGTATCAGTCTGTTTCCACTCCCTCAGAACCCACCTTGCCCCAAGAGAACCAGGGAGCCGATATACATCATCAGATTCAAAATCCGATGCTCGACTTTGATGCACTCTCCCCAACCCCCTCCTCAGGTGTCTCTTCCGTACCCCAGAATTCTAATAGTGTAAGACCTACACGATTGGATTTGGTACGCGAAGAAATCAAAAACCTTGACAAACCGCAACGCAGGGTCATGGAAATCCGGGTTTTTTACGATGACCAGACCTGGGAGACTTTTATCCCTTCAAAGAAATAATTTGTATAATTGCGGATTTATTTGTATCTTTGTGCCCAAATACGCAAAGATATGAAGAAATTTGTATTAGATTTACGAGTGGTTTCTGTGGAGCATATCCACGCACGCTATGTGCTGATCAAACTCACAGACGACCAGCAAAAACTCCCAGAAATGCTGCCAGGACAGTTCGTAGAGGTCCGCGTGGATGGATCTCCCACCACTTTCCTGCGCAGACCCATCTCCATCAACTACGTGGATCGCGAGAAAAACGAACTCTGGCTCCTGGTCGCTACAGTTGGCGATGGTACACGCCAGTTGGCTCAACTCCAATCGGGAGCCCTCTTAAACTGTGTGTTACCTTTGGGCAATGGTTTCACCCCGGTCAAAGCAGGTGAGAAAATCCTGCTCATCGGCGGAGGCGTGGGCGTGGCACCCCTCCTCTATTTGGGGGCTGAGATGGCTAGAAACGGCATAGAACCCACCTTTCTTTTAGGCGCACGCACGAAAAATGACCTCCTGATGCTCGATATATTTAAAAGGTACGGGCACGTGTATGTGACTACAGAGGATGGCTCCGAAGGCGAGAAAGGTTTTGTGACTAATCATTCCCTCTTGCAGCAGGAGCGTTTTGATCGTATCTCTACCTGTGGCCCTACGCCTATGATGAAGGCTGTGGCGCGCTATGCCAAGCAGGCTGATATCGACTGTGAGGTCTCTCTCGAGAACATGATGGCCTGTGGCCTCGGTGCCTGTCTCTGTTGTGTTGAGAAAACTGTAAAAGGGAATGTCTGCGTTTGCAAAGATGGTCCCGTTTTTAATATAAGCGATTTACTATGGCAAATTTAGAAGTCAAGATAGGCGCATTGTCGCTGAAAAACCCTGTGATGACGGCCTCTGGCACCTTTGGCTATGGTCTGGAGTTTGCTGATTTTATGCCTCTGGATGGCATTGGCGGCATCATTGTAAAGGGTACGACGCTGAAGGCACGCGAGGGCAATGACTATCCCCGTATGGCGGAGACGGCCTCTGGCATGCTCAACTGTGTGGGCCTTCAGAACAAGGGTGTCGATTATTTCTGTGAGCATATCTATCCGCAGATCAAGGATATTGATACGAACATGATTGTCAATGTCAGCGGTTCCTCGCCAGAGGATTATGCAGCCTGTGCTGCCAAAATAGATGCTCTGGAGAAGATTCCAGCCATCGAACTGAATATCTCCTGTCCCAACGTGAAAGATGGTGGTATGGCCTTTGGTGTCACCTGTGCTGGTGCCTCGAGTGTGGTCAAGGCTGTACGTCAGGCTTATCATAAGACGCTGATTGTCAAACTCTCGCCGAATGTGAGGGATATCACGGAGATAGCCCGTGCGGTTGAGGCAGAGGGTGCTGACAGTGTCTCGCTGATCAATACTTTGATGGGTATGGCCATCGATATTGAAAAGCGTAAGAAGGTCTTATCGATAGGTACAGGTGGTTTGAGCGGCCCAGCCGTGAAACCTGTTGCCCTTCGAATGGTATGGCAGGTGGCCAAGGCTGTGAAGATTCCAGTCATTGGCTTGGGAGGCATCAGCAGTGCAAAAGATGCCATCGAGTTCCTGATGGCTGGTGCCACCGCTATAGAGATAGGTACGGCTAATTTCCTTGATCCAGCCATATCCGTCAAAGTGCGCGACGGCATCAATGCTTGGCTCGATGCCCACGGCTGCCAATCCGTACAAGATATCATAGGTGTGATACAGTAGATTTCTAAAATTTGAGGGCTGCCAATCGGCAGCCCTCAACCAACACAAAAACTAAACTAGACTTAACTAAAGCATATCGGGATTTTCACAAACCCTTGAATGCGTTGCAAATATACGATATCTTTTCTAATCCTCCAAATGTTTTTTACACTTTTTTGCATATAAAACGTATTTTTCTATAAATTTGCCGAGTTTTTCAGCAAAATAGAATCCAAAATGGTCATGGCGGCCATCGCTTCCACTACAGGGACAGCCCTTGGAAGGACACAGGGATCGTGCCGTCCTTTTGCCTTGAAGGTGGTAGCGTTACCCTCCTTATCCACAGTTTCCTGTTCTTTGAGGATGGTGGCTACAGGCTTGAAGGCTACGCGGAAAAAGATGTCCTGCCCGTTGGAGATGCCCCCTTGGATGCCGCCGCTACGATTGGTAGTAGTGCTGATCCCTGCAGGGGAGGGAACAAAGACGTCATTCTGTTCAGAGCCTCTGGCAGTCACCCCAGCGAAACCCTCGCCATATTCGAATCCCTTGACGGCATTGATACTGAGCATGGCGCTACCGAGGGCAGCGTGGAGTTTGCCAAATTCGGGCTCACCCAGTCCTGCTGGACAACCTTGGATGACACAAGTGATAATACCACCGATAGTATCCCCCTCAGCCTTCACAGTCTCAATAAGACGTATCATCTCTTCGGCTTTCTCCGGATCTGGACAACGCACGGCATTCGTTTCCGTCAGTGATAGGTTGTAACGATGATAGTCACGCTCTAATGCAATATCACCCACTTGTGAGGTGTAGGCCTGTACGGAAATACCCTGCTGATGCAACACCAGTTTGGCCAATGCTCCGCCTACACATCTGCTGATGGTAATACGAGCAGAGGAGCGTCCACCGCCCCGGTGGTCTCTGATGCCATATTTCTCCTGATAGGTATAGTCCGCATGCGAGGGACGGAACAGGCAGCGCATATTCTCGTAGTCCTGCGAGTGCTGGTTGGTGTTGCGCACGATAAACCCGATAGGACAACCAGTCGATTTCCCTTCAAATACCCCACTGAGCAGTTCCACTTGGTCTGCTTCTTGCCGCGAGGTCGTGATGTTGCTCTGTCCTGGACGACGACGATCCAGTTCATGCTGGATAAAAGCCATGTCGATCTCGATGCCGGAAGGCATGCCGTCGATGACGCCGCCAATAGCCTCGCCGTGGCTCTCGCCGAATGTGGTCAGCCTGAATAATCGTCCGAATGTATTCATCCGCAGCAGCCTCCTTCACAGCCATTTTTATGACAATCGCCACTATGACACCCTCCTTCACCATGATGGCCGCAACCCTCGCATCCACCTGTGAGATGCTTGATGAGTTGATTGATCTCTTCCTCTGTGGCCTCACGGTTCTCGCGCAACAGTCCAGTGAAGTTCAGGGCCTTGCCAGCCAGTGGGTGGTTAGTATCGATGGTCACGCCGTCGTCCTCGATCTTCTTCACCTGAGCCATGAAGTGATGATCCTCGGTATCGGTCATTGTGATGACAGCCCCCTCGTAGATATGCTCATGGTCGAATTTGCCGTTGATCATGAAGATATCGCGCTCCAGTTTATGCATACCTGCGGGTTCGTAGGCTCCGAAAGCCTCTTCAGGCTGAAGCACGAAGTCGAAGGTAGAACCTTTCTCCAATTTCATGAGTTTCTGTTCTAAAGCATCGAGGGCGATGCCAAAGCCCGTGATAAACTCAAAGGGACGGTCTGGGCTGGTCTGCTCCTCAAGGGTTCTCTCCCCGTCTTTGACGGAATACAACTGATAGACCGCAGACAGGAATCTGTTTTTTGTCTCTTCCATATACCTATTATATAATATATATTATTCTCAGTCGGCAAAGGTACGAATAATCACCGAAATTACCAAATAATTTGGGAAATTCATGTTTCTGGCCGAATCTTTGATGCAGGTCAAAGATTCGGCTGTTATCGCACACAATTACACAAAAATGCTTGTGAGGTTCAAAAAATCGCCGTACCTTTGCAGCGTCAAAAGACATAAAAAGGATAACAAAAGTATTAAGGTAGGGGTGGCTACAACACACCGCCCTGAGTAAAGAAAAGAAAGGGTAAAAAGATGAAAAAGATGTTTTTGACGTTAGTAGCAATGCTGAGTATGACAACCGCATTCGCTGAAGGTGAGACTGCAAACAGTGTAAACAACGTGGAGGCTTACGTTCTCGATGTAAATATGAATAAGCTTTCCAAAGCACTGGATCTGGCAGACGACCAGAAAGAGGCCGTTGCTGACATTCACCACACATTCGCCAGTGAACTGATGTTCGCTGCCCAGTACAGCAACAACGACCGCAAGGTACTTCTGGCCCGTGCTATCGACAACGACGTGAAGTGGATGCGTTATGTGCTCAACGAGAAGCAGATGCGTACGTATCTGATGCTGCTGAACACCACCATGAATAACCGTGGTCTGAACAAGTAAGAAAAAGAAAGTTAGTTATTAGAAGAGGCATTCCGTGAGGGATGCCTCTATTTTTTTGCCTAAAATTTGCAAATATCAGATTTTTTTGTTTATTTTGCAGTCAGAAACATAAATATTATGCTTATGAAAAGTCTAAAAGTTATTCTTTTATCGTTTGTGGCAGCCGTCTGTGTCAGTTGCGGAACCACGAACACAGTGCCCATTACGGGTCGTCAGCAGAGTCTGATGGTGAGTGATGGTGAAATCCTTAGTCTCTCCACCCAGCAGTACCAGGAGTTTATGAAGTCTGCCAAACTATCCACGAACACGACCAACACGGCCATGGTGAAGCGGGTGGGGCAGAATCTGGCCAATGCCGTGACCACCTATCTTCAGGCGGCCGGCTTGTCAAGCGACTTGCAGTACTACACATGGCAGTTCAATCTTGTGCAGAGCAATGAGGCAAATGCCTGGTGCATGCCTGGCGGTCTGATCTGTGTCTATGAGGGCATCTTGCCCGTGACGCAGGATGAGGCTTCGCTGGCCATCGTACTGGGACATGAGATTGCCCATGCCGTGGCCCGTCACTCCGCAGAGCAGATGAGCACACAGATGAAACAGCAGTATGGTGTCCAGACGATAGGTGCTTTGGCTGGCATGCTGGGCATTGGTAATACGGCTGTATCTATCGGACAGGCAGTTGCTTCTCAGGGGCTGACCTTCGCCAACCTGAAGTATTCTCGTAACCACGAGAACGAGGCTGACCACATGGGTCTGATCTTCGCCGCTATGGCTGGCTACGACCCGCAGGCTGCCATCACATTCTGGCAGCGTATGTCTGCCGCCTCCACAAACCAGACGGCAGAGTTCCTGAGCGACCACCCGTCGGATGCCACCCGTATCAAGAATATCCAAGGTTGGATGCCTGAGGCACTACAATATTACAAGCCGAAGACGAGCACGACAACATCCAAGGCAACGACTAAGACGGCCACGACGAAGAAAACAGCAACGACGACGAAGAAATCCGTTACTACTAAGAAGAAATAATCTTCATGTATTCATCATAAGGAATAAACCGCCCGCCCATGGATTTGAGGTGGGCGGTTTCAAATTGACAGTCTATCAGTTTCCCACCATTCTGCTGCATGGTCTTCGCCAGATGGATGAGTGCCAGTTTTGAGGCATTCGGCACCAGCGAGCACATGCTCTCGCCAAAAAAGGTGTTGCCGATGGTCACCCCATAGAGGCCACCGACGAATTTCTCCTTGACAAGTCCGTCCAACAGGGGCTTTTCCAGAATTTCCCAAACCTCGACGCTGGCGGCAAAGCCCTGACGATACAGTTCCTTATAGGCTTCCGTCATCTCTGGTCCCAGCCACGCGTATTCCTCATGCAACCGCAGTTTCCCACAGGTGTTGATCACGCTGCCGAAGGCCTCGTTGATACTCAGGCGATATTTGCCTTTGTTCATCAATGTGCGCATGGAGTGGCTGATGTGTATCTCATCAGGGAAGATCACGAACCGTTGCATGGGGCAGAACCACACGGGATCGTCGTAGCGGAAGGCATACCAGGGGAAGATGCCGTTGGAGTAGGCGAGCAGCAGACGATCTGCGCTCAGGTCTCCGCCAACGGCGATGCAGCCGTCAGGCTCCCCATTGTGAGGATCAGGAAACCAGAGTTTGTCATCTAACTGTACGACCATGATTATTGGATGGCTAATTGTTTGCCTACCACAGAGATGGTGACGTCGCCCCCCTTCTTCAGGCTTCCGAAGAGGATTTCTCGCATGAGCAGAGGCTTCAGTTTGCCAGTGATCACGCGATCCATCTCGCGGGCGCCGTACTCACGGGTGAATCCTTCTTTCAGCAGATAGTCGAAGGCCTCGTCAGTAAGATTCATCTGTACCTGTCTGGCTGTCAGTTTCTCCTGTAGTTCACCAAGTTTCTTCCGTAGGATGAGGGTAGCCATTGTCTGATCCATGTCGTTGAAGACCACTGTTCCTGTCAGACGATTGATAAACTCGGGTTTAAAGGTCTTTTTCACCTGTTTCAGCATGGCCTCACCTCGTGACACGGCTCCTGTGAATCCGATATTCGCCTGGGCGGCATATTGGGCTCCAGCGTTAGATGTCATAATCAGGACCACGTTGCGGAAATCCGCCTTTCGTCCCTTGTTGTCTGTCAGACGGGCATAGTCCATCACTTGTAAAAGAATATTGTATATATCCTGATGCGCCTTCTCAATCTCGTCGAGCAGTAAGACGCAGTTGGGTGTCTTGCGGATGGCATCCGTCAGCAGTCCGCCGTCCTCATAGCCCACGTAGCCCGCAGGCGAGCCGATCAACTTCGCCACGGTATGCTTCTCCGTGTATTCGCTCATGTCGAAACGGAGCAGTTCGATGCCCAGTTCTTTCGCTAAAACACGGGCTACCTCCGTTTTTCCGACACCCGTCGGACCCACGAAGAGCAGGGATGCCAGCGGTTTGTTGTCATCCAAAAGACCTGCCTTCGACAGTTGTACGGCCTCCACTACCTGCCGCACGGCCTCGTCCTGTCCGTAGATCTTCGCGCTGATGCGCTCGTAGAGATTCTCGAGGGCGGCATTGTCATCTTCTTTCGTAGCCAGAGCATCGACCTTACAGGTCTTGGCGAGTATGTCTGCTATCAGGTCTTTATCAACCGTCTGGCGCTTCTGGGAGTATAGCGGATGCATCTCGCGATAGGCTCCGGCCTCGTCGATGAGGTCGATGGCCTTATCAGGCAGGAAGCGCTCGTTGATGTGCTTCACGCTGGCGCTGACGGCAAACTCCAGGGCTTTGTCAGCATAATAGACGCCATGGAAGTCCTCGTATTTCTTCTTCAACTGCTTCAGGATCTCCAATGCCTCCTCGGGGGTAGGCTCCGCGATGTCGATCTGCTGGAACCTGCGCACCAGTCCTTTCGACCTCGAGAAGTGGCGGTTGTATTCCTCATAGGTGGTGGCACCGATGAAGCGCAGGTTACCTGCCTCTAAATAGGGCTTCAGCATGTTCGAGGCATCCATCGATCCCTCGCCCGTGGCTCCAGCGCCAACGAGGTTGTGGATCTCGTCGATATAGACGATATTGTTGCCAGCCTCTTGGGCGATGCCGTCCATCACCTCCTTGATACGCTTCTCGAAATCACCACGGAACTGGGTTCCTGCAAGCAGTGTGCCGAGGTCGAGTTGGTAGATCTTGCTGCCCTTCAGGCGCTTGGGCACATAACCTTTCTCTATCCGCTCTGCCAGTCCATAGACGAGGGCCGTCTTTCCCACGCCAGACTCTCCGATGTGAAGGGGGTTGTTCTTCTCCTTGCGGCAGAGCACCTGGATAGTGCGCTCCAATTCTGTCTCCCGTCCGATGAGGGGGTTATGCTGCTGGTAGGTGTCGTTCAGACAGACCACGAGTCTGCGCCACGGCTCCTTGTCGTATGCAGGATCCTCACCCTCCACACTCACCTGGTCGTGGTCGTCCTGATAGCGTTCCACCAGTTCGCTGAGGAAGTCCTCCAGATCTTCGTCAAGCAGGTCTCTCAGCAGAAAGGCGGCAAACGACTCCTTCAGTTCCAGGATGCCCTTGACGATATGGGGCACATAGACAAACTGGGCACTGGAATACTCCACGATCTTGATGGCACTCATCAGGGCCTCGCGCAACTGTTCAGAGGTGTTGGGCGAATAGTTGTCCGCCTCTGCCGGCACTTTCTCCATATCCTCCAGATAGGCTTTCAGGCGGCCGTTGACGATGTTCAGGTCAATGCCACAGTCGATGAGTGCCATGTTGAACTCATACTGCTGTAGCAGGGCACAGATGAAATGCTCTGGCGTGACGAATTCATGCCGGTAGGCCTCACAGATGTTGTGCATGTCCTGAAAGGCCTGGTTCACTTTCTGGGTATAGTATATCTCCATATCAGGCATCTTCTGGTTCGTAGGTCAGGCGGAGGGGGTAGCCAGCGTCGCGGGCCATCTGGGTGGCCTTGTTCACCTTCGAGACGGCGATGTCATAACTGTAGATGCCCACCACCGCCTTGTCGGAGTGGTGTACCTGCAGCATCAGCGTCTGCGCATCGGCCTCCGACTTGAAGAACACCACCTTGAGGATCATCACCACAAACTCCATCGTCGTGAAGTCATCGTTGTAGATGGTCACCTTGTAGCGCTTCGGCTCCCTGAGGTCCGTACGCTGCCGTTCTTTGGTTGCTGACTGCTCTTTTGCCATAATGTTTGCAAAATTACATAAAATAATGATATTTGCCACACTTCTTCTGCTTTTTTTTACGATTTATTGATTATCTTTGCCGACAGAACATAAGAAATAATATAATAAGGTATGATAAAGAAAAGTTTGATTTTGGCCGTTGCCCTCATGTGCGGCCTTACGACCATCTCGGCACAGTCGAAGGATGGCGGTATCTCACAGCAGATGCTCCAGGAGATCAGGAAAGAACAGAAGTCGTGTCCTGCAGGCAAGGCCCTCTCGAATGCCATCGCAGGACTCAGTATTGACGAACTGGCCAAGAATTATCAGTTGGCAGCCAAACCCCTCGATACTCATTTCAGTATCGAGACCAAGGCGCAGAGCATCACAGACCAGAAATCCTCTGGTCGCTGCTGGATGTTCAGCGGACTCAACGTGCTGCGCTCCAACTTCACCAGCAAGGCCGACTCCATCAACATCGAGTTCTCGCAGGACTATCTCTTCTTCTGGGATCAGTTAGAGAAGGCCAACCTGATGTTGCAAGGTGTTATCGATACGGGTAATAAGCCTATCGACGACCAGCGCGTGCAGTTCTTCTTCAAGAGTCCCATCAACGACGGAGGCACTTTCTGTGGCGTCGCTGATCTGGCACCGAAGTACGGTCTTGTGCCTTCTGAGATCCAACCCGAGACCTATACCAGTGAGAACACCTCCAGGGCCAGCCGACTGATCGCCTCCAAACTTCGCGAGTTCGGACTCCAGTTGCGCGACATGGTGGCTGCCAAGAAGAGTGGGGCAGACATCAGAAAGGCCAAGACGGAGATGCTCAGCCTGATCTACGGTATGCTCCAGTTGACGCTGGGCGAACCCGTCCAGAAGTTCACCTACGCCTTTAAGGACAAGGACGGCAAGCCCGTCTCTGAGCCTAAGGAATACACACCATTATCCTTCTATCAGGAGGTGGTGGGTGGTCCTCTCAATGGCACCTTCATCATGGTGATGAACGACCCGCGCCGTCCCTATTACAAGACCTACGAGGTGGAGTACGACCGTCATACCTACGACGGTACCAACTGGAAATACCTGAACCTGCCGATGGACGAGATCGAGAAACTCGCCATCGCCTCACTGAAGGATGGGCGGAAGATGTACAGCAGTTACGATGTGGGCAAGTTGCTCGATCGTCAGCGCGGCTATGCCTCCCTCGACAATTTCGACTATGGCTCGCTCTTCGGCACCACTTTCGGTATGGACAAGGCGCAGCGCATCTCGACCTTCGACAGTGGCTCCACCCATGCTATGACCCTGACGGCCGTTGATCTTGATGCCGAGGGCAAGCCTGTGAAGTGGAAGGTGGAGAACTCCTGGGGTGCAAGCCATGGACAGCAGGGTTGCCTCATCATGACTGCCGACTGGTTCCGTGAGTATATGTTCCGTCTGGTGGTTAATAAGAAATATGTATCAGAGGATCTCCTGAAGGCTTTCGATACCAAGCCAGTCATGGTGATGCCTGAGGATCCCCTGTTCCTGCCCGACGAATAACAGGCCATGAAGCCCGCCCTGATCTTCCAGCAGTATATCTGGCTCATCAACACGCTCAGACGTTTCCAGCGGATGACGCTCGACGACATCAATCGCCGATGGATGGATGAGGAGGTAGCCGACGGTAATCCCCTTTCGCGCTCCTCGTTCAACCGCCACCGTGATGCCATCCTCGACATGTTTGGCATCGTTATTGAGTGCGATGCCAATTACAGGTATTATATCTATAACCCAGAGGTGCTCGATGACGACAGTCTGGAGCGCTGGATGCTCTCCACACTCACGGTGGGTGGCGTACTCTCCGACAGTGTCTCGCTGAAAGACCGTATCATCCTCGAGAATGTGCCTGCGGGTGAAGAGTTCCTACAGACCATTATCCGCGCCATCAAGCAGAATAAGCGGATTCTCATGGGCTATCAGCGCTTCGGGGCCGACAGCCAGGAGAAGGTGGTCTCGCCCTTCGCCCTCAAACTCTTCCACCAGCGCTGGTATCTGCTGGCCTTCACGGGTCATCACTATGCCACTTACAGCCTCGACCGTATGCTGTCTGTTACACTGACGGAAGAGAGTTTCGAGATGCCTGAGGATTTCTCGCCCCAGCAGTATTTTGCGGAGTATTTCGGGGTGCTGACAGACGAGACGCCGATGGCGCATGTCGTCATCCGCACCTACGGCAAGACGCCCAACTACCTGCGTACTCTGCCGCTCCACCAGTCACAACGTGAGATAGCCACTACTGCCGACTATACGGATTTCAGTTTCGAGATCCGTCCCACGGCCGACTTCATCGGCCAACTCCTTTCTCATGGTGATGGTCTCGAAGTCATTGAGCCCCAATTCCTCCGCGACCAACTCCAGCAGGAAGTTGAGCGCATGCGCTCCCATTATAGGAAATAAGGTTATTTACTTTGAATCATAAAATATTTGCATGAATATTTGGAAGTTTCGAAAAAACTTCCTATCTTTGCAGCATAATTTTGTGAATCTGTAAATATTGACATTATGAAAGACATTGATACTGTAAAAGGTGAGATTGTGATGTACCAGCCAGATGAAACCATTCGTCTGGAGGTGAGAATGAGTGATGAAACTGTATGGCTTAGTCAGGTTCAGATGGCTGAGTTATTTGGAACTAAACGCCATGCTATAACTAAACACTTAAATAATATCTATAAATGTGGTGAGTTAAAGGAGCAAAGCACATGTTCCATTTTGGAACTAGTTCGAAAAGAAGGCAAACGCGTTGTCAGAAGAAAAGTTGAATTCTATAATCTTGATGTCTTAGTCATGGGTCATCCCCTGGGTATATTCCTGCCAGCATAATCATGATCGCTTCCTGATTATCGACGATGTGGTCTATCTTTTTGGGGCCTCGCTGAAGGATGCTGGCAAGAAACTCTTCGCCTACATCAGGATGCAGGAAACACCCGCCAAAGAGATTTTAAACTTGATAAGGTAATATACCATTCGTGAGAATGGTCTTTTTTCATAGTATTTTGATTTAAGATTAACTAAATTCTGCCCCTCAGTGGAGGGGCTTTTTTGTTTTAAATATAAGAAACGCCAGAAAAAGTTTGGAACTTTCAGTAAAACTGTGTATATTTGCAGAAGATAATCAAAAAAACAAGATGAACAATGACATTTCTAAATCAGTTTCACAAAGAGGCTATGGAGCGTACGATGCGGAAAATCAAAGAATCCAAGAAATCTCCGATGAACTCCAAAGACTTTGCCGACTACATGAGGCGCAATCTGGAGTTGGCGAAGGAAATGGAGTTGCAAACCGCTTCGAAATAGAGCAGCGTGTAGCAGAGCGATATGCGAAGTCAGTAGGTATCTGGATTCCTATGGATAAGGTGTTTGATTTGGGTGATCCAGGTCCAAGCGGAAACGAAAATGATACTTATGTGTCAAATGATACTATCTACATTCAAAATTATGTGTCTAACAACTATTGCTTTAATTATCAGAACTTTAGAAGTAGCCTCATTCGGAATAGGTAATGGTTTAGAAACCACCTGAATTCATCATTCTGCTTTGTCTCAACATGTCAAATATATGGTGCAAAGGTACAACTTTATTTTGAAATAGCCAAATGCTATTCACGAAATCTAACGTTCTGAATCATCACCCTCATCACTATCTCTATCCTCAAGTATCTCAGGAAACAGCATCATGTGTTCCAATGGGGCAGAATTGCCAAACATGAATTCACTATAACGGGTTATGTTGTCATGGGTAGCCAAGAAACAGAAGTCATTGATAGCATAAATGTCATTAGGGTTCTTGACGATTTGCTTTAAGATGGTGTTCAAGCAATGGTATCGCATTTGGTTATACTCTAGATTGAGAATCATACCATCACGGGATGGACTTTGGGCCACCTGTTTTAGAACACGCCACGTACGCCACACCTCATGCAGATAGCGTGAGAACTTACCAGATTTCATCAGTGCTTCCAACATTGGGATAGCCGTATGAGGTTCCTCGTGCCTTCGTTGGTGAGCGAATTCCACCGTATAGAGACATTTCCTGTCGAAACTTGGTGTCTGTTCTGCCATCAGTTTCAGATAGCGTTCATTCTCTTCTGACTGTTGCTTTCGTAGGTTATAGATGGAGTCATAGTTTGGGATGAACTGCTCTATATCCATATAATTCTGAACGTCCTTCTCTGTAATCTGCCCATAGTGTCTCAATGCAAATCGGCTCGATAGTTTGTCTGCAAAAGTTTTATAGGCATCCCACACCTGATCCCATAGCAAAGAGTCTGTTTCATTCCTTTTAGCAGTATCAACGGGCATAATCAACACAAGTTTTCTTACATATCGCTCTGCTGCAAAGCGAATATCAGAATCTTTAATCGTGTCAGTTTTTAATCGCCCAATCTCATTATTTACGACCATGCCAAACCTGAACCACAACTCTGCATCACAATATGCTGTCCTCAAGATAGCATAACCGTTCGCTACATCCATCATATCGTTGATGACAGAGTTATCAGGCAGTACCGTGTCTGGCTTGAAATAGATGTCCTTATCTGATAGCGTCCCAATATAGAAGCCATCATCACCTTCAAGTGGCTCTACACCAGCATCTGCTACTTGTTTGTCTTCCTCTTTTCCTTGCTTGGGTAGAGACACGACAACAATCCCCACTACAATAATAGCTACAACACCAAGTATAAATCTCTTCATACTCTTTTCTTTGTTGTAGTTTTTCCTTATTCTTTCACAATAATGTCAAAAGACCTATAAGATAAAAGATTACTGGAAGTGCTATTAGAAAATAATCCAAGTTCTTCATATAACGTATTTCTTTGGGCATAAACTTATCAACACTTTCCGAATTGCTCAGATAGTAATAACATCCCAAATTCAGCGAAATACCAATAATAGCGAACAACAGCCAACCTCCCATTCTATATTCTGCATCGCCAAGCAGCAGAGACATAATATATACACAGAGGTTGATTATAATTATTGCCTGTGCTACATAAATGGAATTTTCCTTTTTGTAGATGAAAAGCCATACACAATACATACTTAGTATAAACATTGGCACATTCCAATTTCTAAGACTCCCTACACCTGCAAGTCCTATAAATAGGGCTATTAACCAAAGAGGAAAAGGCATCTCAGATTTGTCGTCTTGCTGTTCTTCATTTTCTCTTTCTGCATCTTCTACAGTATCTTTTATTGGCTCTATAAGAGATGGACGTTTGGCCAATTCCTCCTTAACAATATCAATATATTTCGAGTTGTAATCATCTTCTTTTGAAAGGATCAATGTTAACTCTTCTGTTGACATCTTAGGAATATCCTCTTCCCATCCTTTCATGTACATATCTTCATTTGTTGTCATATGCATATTCTTTATAAGTTCTACATTAATACCCTGCCGTTCTTGTTATCTTGATGACATTCTTTGCATTGTCTATCTCGATCTTACCCAATCTGCCCAAGACTGACTGTCCAAGAAGGAGGGGCGCTTTCTGGTTACGAACCACTGAGGCCCGTACATTAGTCAGGCTTTGCCCACCAAAGTTTACATCTTTTAGATTAATGACAGTACCCACGCTTACATCGCCATTGGCATCCATGTAACGTTGATTACCTATAACATCTTTTCCCGTTAGATAACCGTTCTTCATCATGAAAGTGGCTTCTACCATCGATAGTGTGACATCACTTGCTCCTGTGTCAAACACGAAATGCAGCGGTAAGCCATTT
>JAFRMM010000090.1 GCA_017430675.1 Prevotella sp. | reverse complement strand
CTGACGAGAGAAGATGGCATCACGCAGACGATAGTTCACCTTCACACGACCCAAGCCCTGCTCAGTAACAAACTTCTTCGTAGCAGCGATAGCTTCTTTAACTGTCAATCCGTTGAGGCTGAACTTATCAGATGCAGAGTTACACATGATACCCTCTTTGGCGTCATAACTCTCCTCGCTCACATCAGCACCCTCGATCAATGGGATGATAGGCAGGTTGAAGTGCTTGGCGAAGGCATAGTCACGAGAGTCGTGAGCAGGTACGGCCATAATCGCACCAGTACCATAGCCAGCCAATACATATTCTGAAATCCAGATGGGGATCTTTTCATCAGTAAACGGATTGATGGCGTATGAACCAGAGAACACGCCAGTGACCTTGTGATCCATCTGACGCTCACGCTCCGTACGTTTCTTCACGTAGTCGAGATACTTTTCTACCTCAGCTTTCTGATCAGCAGTCGTCAATTCAGCCACGAGTTCACTTTCAGGAGCCAGCACCATAAAGGTGACACCAAACATCGTATCAGCACGCGTGGTGAAAATCGTAAAGTGTTTGTCGCTGTCAGCGACATTGAACTCCACCTCTGTACCTTCGCTTCGACCAATCCAGTTGCGCTGGGTTTCTTTCAGCGAGTCTGTCCAGTCGATCTCCTCCAGACCATCGAGCAATCTCTGAGCGTAGGCAGACACACGGAGGCACCACTGGCGCATCTTCTTCTGCACCACAGGATAGCCGCCACGGACAGAGACACCATCTACCACTTCATCGTTGGCAAGCACGGTACCCAACTTCGGGCACCAGTTCACCATCGTATCAGCGAGATAGGCGATACGGTAGTTCATCAGCACTTCCTGCTTCTTCTTCTCAGAGAAGTTGTGCCAGTCAGCAGCCGTGAAGTGCAACTCCTCAGTACCTAAGGCGTTGCAGTTCTCCGTTCCCATCAGTTCGAAGTGCTCAATCAACTTGATGGTAGGCTGGGCCTTCTGCGAACTGAGGCTGTAGTAACTCTTGAACATGCGCTGGAAGGCCCACTGTGTCCACTTATAGTAGATGGGGTCACAGGTTCTTACCTCGCGCTCCCAGTCGAACGAGAAACCAATCTTATCCAACTGCGAACGATAGCGGTCGATATTCTCAAACGTGGTCTTCTCTGGATGCTGACCTGTCTGGATGGCATATTGTTCTGCGGGCAGTCCGTAGGCATCATAGCCCATGGGGTTCAGCACGTTGTAGCCCTGCTGACGCTTGTACCTTGCATAGATATCACTGGCGATATAGCCGAGGGGATGACCTACGTGCAAACTGGCCCCACTGGGATAAGGGAACATGTTCAGTACGTAGAATTTCTTCTTCTTCTCGTCCTCCACTACGCGATAAGTGCCATTCTCCACCCACCGTTTCTGCCATTTCTGTTCGATGTCTCTGAAATTGTAATCCATTGTATCTTATTTTTATTTTTGTTTCCGTACATTAATAATTGGGCTGCAAAGATAGTGCAAATCGAGCAAAAAACAAAAAATTTTAGTAGTTTTCTTGTCTATATAAGTAAGAAATCGTATATTTGTACACAAAGTTTTGGGTATGAGAAAGATATTATTGTTTCTATCAGTGATCATACAGAGTATGGCAATATCGGGTTATGACCTCTTTGTAGATGGCATCTACTATAATATCCTATCTGAAACGGAGAAGACACTGACGGTTACAAATGGTGACTTGGATTGGGGACCAACCGACTATATGGGTGATGTCGTTATTCCTGCCACGGTGGATTATGAAGGTGAGACATGGCAGGTGGTTGCTTTTGATGGGGCTGTGTTTCATAGTCACATGATGCTGAACTCTATTGTCATTAACGCAGAAATCAAGATCATCCCCAATCGTACTTTCTATATGTGTACGGACCTCCATACCATCATTCTGCCCAATAGTGTTGACTCTATTGGCGATGGTAATTTTTATAAGACGAGTAGTTTGGATAGTATAATCCTTCCTGAGGGATTGGCGCATGTGGGGACGTACTTGTTTGAGGAGTCTGCCATCAGGCAGATAACGATTCCGGAAACCATGACCACCATCCCTGAAGGTATGTTTTTCTATTGTGAAGAACTGGAGTCTATAGAAATCCCCAATAGTGTCAGGTCCATAGGTGCTGAAGCCTTTCACGATTGTAAGAACCTGCGCTCAATAGACTTTCCCAATCAACTTGAGAGTATCGGGTTTAACGCGTTTAACGAAAGCGGTCTGGAGGTAGCCGACATTCCCAACAGCGTCGTATTCATCGACGAGATGGCCTTTGGCACCAATCCTAACCTGGTCTCTGTCCATTTGCCAGAGGCGCTTACACAGATGAGTTTTGGAGTTTTTAGTGGTTGTTCTGGGATGACTTCGATTGACATCCCAGAGACGATGGAGTATATCGGAGGATATGCCTTGCAAGCCGTCAGCATCGATACGCTTAAGATACCCGAGGGCGTCAAATATATCGGACAAGGGGCATTCTGTGGCAATGAGAAACTACGCTCCATCAACATCCCCAAAGCGATTACGGACATTGAAGACTTTACGTTCAGTGGTTGCTCAAGTCTGGCAAGAATCACCCTGCATGATGGCATTACTCATATTGGAGAACATGCGTTCAGCCATTGTTCTGCTCTTGACAGCCTTGTTCTCCCCAATTCAATCAAATATATTGATGAAGCAGCCTTCAATGAGTGCTCAAGTCTGACAGAGATTGTATTTCCCCCATTTGTGGAAAACATCTCTCCCTGGGTATGTTGCCTCTGCACAAGTCTCAAGCGGGTTGTCATTCCTGAAGGGATAACCTGGGTGTATGACTATGCCTTTGGCTGGTGTGATGCGCTTACTGATGTATATTCGCTGAGCAAAACCCCACCGATGTGTGCTATGGGTTTCGCAGACGTGCCCCTGGAGCGCGTGACCCTTCATGTGAATAGTCCCTTTGCTTACAAAGGCCAATCCCCTTGGAACCTTTTCGGCAATATTGTGGAAATAGAAAATGGTGAACTTGTCATAAAGGCGACCCTGGCAGATGGTGAGCCGTCAGAATACTATTCCCTTGATGGTGTTTATTCCAGAACGCCACGAAAAGGTATCAATATCATTCGCCAAGGTAAAGGTAAGGTCAAAAAGGTACTGATAAGGGAGTAAGGGTGTCTGCCTCACATGGTTAATCATTGTTAATTATTCCCTTTTGCGTGCAGTATTTGGGCATTTTGGAGTTTTATAGGTAGAAATGCTTTAATTTTGCAGGTAATAATGAGGAAAAATGTGTTGTGGGCAGCCATCGCCCTGATGCTGGGCGCTTGCAGCAGTGATGACAGGACCGAGGTCACGGAGTACAACGAGGCTTATCAGATCAGTTATTACGACCAGCCGCCGTATGCCAAGTATAAGCAGGGCTACTGGTACACAGACGAGAACGGCCAAGAGATTTTCTGCGGCCTGATACCCAATACCAGCGGCCCCTACACGCTCCTGGTCATCCCCAAGGGAGAGAAGGGTATGGAGACCATAGACTATCTGACAAAGATGCACTTTCCAAACATTCAGGATATCCAGCAAATCAACGAAGTCGATAAGCACTACTTCATCACAACCGAAAAATACTTCGAAAGCCCTTATCTCTATGTGTCGGACGGCTATCTGGTGGAAGGGGTTGACAATGGCGGTATTCCTATCCCTGGCATCATTTCCAAAATGATAATCCACATGAAAAACGGCTGTGACATCAGTACCGTCGAATCAAAATACGAGGGCATGCTGACAAACAGGAAAACACACGAGTGGAAGGAGAGTGACCCCCAATGGACATACTACCTTTTCGACTGCAACGTGAAGAACTCCTACGAGATGCTGCAACTGACTGAGGAGGTCTATCACATGGATGAGGTAGAGTGGGCTGAGCCTGATATGTATGGGGTATGGTACGATTAATTGGGTAGTTACGGAATAATAAATCTTGAACAATATGAGACGGACGATAGAAATGATTCTGATGACGCTGGTGATCATCCTGACGGCAGCGTTGGTAGGTTCAGCGCTGACAGGCTGTTCGAATCATGATGAGGATGAGATAACAGGACTCCATGGAGTCTATATTGAGGATAAGGATGCCCTCTATGCCATTGTTAAGAACCCAGACGAGCAGTTGTATGACATTATACCCTCGGACTGGGTGCTGACACTCGATGATATCCTGGCCTACAATCCTGAGACGGGCCTGATGAAGGTCAGGGGAGGAGAGAGGATAGAAGAAAAGTCGTACCCTTATCCCGTACAGTACCGCATCGAGTTTTATTGCCATGGAGAATGGCTCTTTGGGGCATGGCTCAACAATCTGCTCTCCAGTCTGATTGGTGGGACAGGACTGACGCTCTATTATGAGATCTCCGAAATAGACGACAAGGATATCAGATACTTCAAATTGACCCAGATGCAGGTGATTGACGAAAATGGCCAAATCCTTGAAGGCGCACTGACAGAGGAAGAGGCTTCCGGCCTTTCAAGATTTGAAGAGATCCTGAAAGCCACTGGCAAATGGGACCGTCATCTCAACTGGGGAGATCTTATTTGATATTGAACCGTAGGCCCACGTTCAGGTTGAAACTGAAGGGCTTCTCCTGATAGTAGGTGGGTATGCTGCTGCCGTTGTCGAACCAGTAGCCCACACTAGGCTCTGCATAGATGCTCAGCCAGTCGATAAACTGGAACTCGGCTCCAATGCCACCACTCACAGAGAACTGCAGGGGGCGGATGGATACGCTCTCGTCGGCCTCTGTCTTCGTGGGGTAGGTCACCACCTGATGCTGCTTTCCCCTTACCATCTTCTCTGCCATGCCGCCCACGGTGGCATAGACGTTGAAGTGGCGACTGCCCCAGATCAGATAACTCACATTGACGGGAATGCCAATATACGACAGGCTCTGCTCTGCCTCGGCCTTGAAAAAGGTGGAAGACAGCGTGATATCCGAGGTCAGGAGGGCATACGACAGGCCACTTTCGATGCCCCATCTGTCGTTGAGGGCATAGCGCAGCAAGAGGCCGAAGTGTATAGGCTGGCGATGGTGTATTTCCTCATCTACAGGCACAGACTCATAGTACATATAATCCCAAACACCGTTATAACTTCCGTCTGATGATGTATATGAATTAGAGGGTACAACGGGGGCATCTAGTAGAAAGTCCAACTTTTCCAAGGAACCCGCTTGACTATATACCATTGCGTGGTTGTAGGACCAGGCGTTAGAGACGTTTGAGCCTGACGACATGGCATTCGACAGATAGACCTTGGCCATCAGTCGCTTGCCAGAAGAGGCTGAACGCTTGATATCTGAGGGATAAACAGGGGGCAAGGCTTCAGGTTGTGAGTTCTTTCTGGGTTGCTCCTGCGTCTGTGCTTCCTGCTGAGGCTCTGTCTCTTGAATCTCTGCCTTCTCATCGACCGTTTGGGCCAGTTGTTTGACTGTGTCCTCTGCCACAGGGAGCACAGAAAGGGCTTCCGTCTTCTTTTCCTCGATGGCTTGCAGGATCTGTCGCTTGGCCTGTGCTAAGAGCGACTGGTCTGACGCCTCCTGCTGCTGGGGGGCGACGGGCTCAGGCTTGACCGTTCCCTCTATCAGCAGGGTTTCCGCCGTCTCCTCCACGATGTCCGTCTGCTGGCGATTCAGGAGATAGTAGCCTGCTCCAGCCATGACCAATACCACGACTGCGGCCGCTATCCTGCGAGGCCACATCGTGATGGTCTTCGCCTTCTGACTGTTGGCGGCGACGGCCTTCTCAATCTCATCCCACGACACCTCTGGAGCAGGCTCTTCGTAGTCTGCCATCTTCTGTCGCAACCGCTCTATCCATTGTTCTTCCATCGTGGGTTGTATTGTTCGTTATACGCTTTGATCATTTTCGCAAGCAGGTTCTTGGCCCTGCTGAGTTGAGAGGCTGAGGATCTTTCCTTGATGCCGAGTAGTGAGGCTATCTCCTGGTGGCTCTTTTCCTCGAAGACGTAGAGGTTGAAGATCGTTCGATAGCCTGTTGGCAACTGGCTCACCAGCCGTTGGATCACCTCTGGCGGTATGTCGCTGACGGGCGGACCATCATCTTCCGGCTCTTCTGCCACATCCTGCTCATATAGAATCAGTTCATGGCGCTTGGTGTCTTTCAGGAACTTCAGCGACTCGTTGATGACGATCCTCGACGCCCAGGCCCTCAGCGAACCAGTCCCCTGATAACTGAAGTCGGTGATATGGGTGAAGACATGGATGAGTGACTCCTGGAACACATCCTTCACATCGTCCTTATCGACGATGTAGCGCGAACAGACGGCAGCCAACAGGTCTGCATAGAGGGTATAGAACTCCCGCATCGCCCCGTTTTCACCGTTGCGAAGCCGCTCTGCCAAGCGTTGTTCATTCAGATTCCCTTTCTCAAGCACTTACCTTTTTAATCACCCATATACTGTCCTATAAAGAAGATGGCACCTGTTGAGAACTCGCTGATCACATAGAGGAACGGACGGTTGGCAAAGAACTGCACGTGCTGGGGCTCAGGGGCTACTGCTGTAGTTTTTATACCTATCACGGTAATGGCCGCTGCCTCTGTGCCCTCCTCGTTGAGTTTGATTTTCGCCACCTGTTTCATCATGCTGATAAAGACTGGTACGTTACAGAAGTTGGGGAACTCTGCCAAATAAGGATCAAAAGCCCTTGGCATACCCAGTTCTGACATGATATCTATCAGTTTGATATCCGATTCTGACTCGAAACGAGGCAACTTCACATCCACGATGGCACTGCCCATGAACTGATATCTCTGCCAGGACTCTGCTGTCAGCGTCTTCAGCACGTCGTTGATGGTCTTACCCTCCTTGGGCAAGAGGATAGTCATGCGATAGGCGTTATTGCCGTAGGGCAGACAAAGTGCCTGACAATCATCTGTCTCCGTATAACTGAACTCGTGCTCCTGATGCATCATGGGTACCTGCTTCTCTGCGCTGTAGCCCTTGAAGGCCTCGTCCTTCGTATTGCCCTTGTCAAACTTCTCTGCCCATGCACCTTTGAAGTAGATGGCATTCAGCAGATAACTGACGGACGAAGGATTGAACTCGTTCGGTTTCAGCACCTCAGGGATCATCCCCTCCGTATGGTCGTTGCCCCACTTGTTGATGACCTGGCGCGTCTCCTCATTGAACTCACGCGTCTCTGGCTCAGCATCGTAGTAGGTATTGGCCTTGTCGATGAAGTCGGACTTCAACTCGTAGCCTTTGTTCATGTAGATGGTGTTGGCGATCATCACCTTCGTCAGTTTGTCGAGCGTTGGGGCTTCTGTCAGCATCTTCCTGCAGAAGTCGTTGATGCCGTCAGCACCTGTCTCTCCGAAGCCCAACACCTTGTTGATCTCCTTCTGCGTCTCGCCGGCCGCACCATTGTTCAGCATCCCCAAGGCGTAGGTGATGCTGATGGGTGAGACGATCTCGCTCTTCTCAGATGTCACCTTGCGGAACAGGTTGAAGGCGAAGTTGTTGTTCTCGTTCACCAGATCCTGCTCAGCACGAGTCAGTGAGATATACTTGAGTTCGTTGTCCTCATTCGACAACGGCTCGTCTGGCGTCTCGGTTGGCTCGCCAGGCGTCTCGGTTGGCTCGCCTGGTTTCGTTCCATCCGTCCCGTCATCACTCTTGCTGCATGCAGAGAGTGTTGCTGCCACCATCAGGGCGATGGCTGCCCACAATACCTTTTTCTTCATAATTACCTGCAAAATTAAAGCATTTCTATCTATTAAACTCGTGAAAGCCAAAATACTGCATGGAAAAGACAACAATTAACAATGATTAACACCTCACACGGGGTCAGACATGCTGTGAGGTGAATCATATTTCTGCGAAATAAAATTCATTTTCCTTTCAGCCGACGGCTTATGGGCTGATTATCAGGCTCTTCGGCTGAAGGGAGAATTTAGGGGCAATTGTCAGGTTCCACTTTCGAGTCTTTTCGCATATCTAAAAGTTTGTGCCGTATGTTTTTTAGCCTTATCCCAGGCCTTGGGACGAGAATTTGGAGGCACTATAGCAAAATATGGTGGCACTATAGCAACGAATAGTACTACTATTTATCCAAATAGCAGTACTATACGGATGAATTCTCGAGAGAATTTAATCAAAAGTGATAAGGTTCATCCGAGAGATGACGTGATGACTTTGTTATGAAGGTCGCATAGCCATTGGGAATAGCCATTGGGACAGGCACTTAGGGCAAATGCCTGTACCTCTAAGCACTGTCACCCCATGACTACAATCATCATTCGAATTACTTTTTCCTCTAAAAATTTGCCGATACCGGCAAAAAATACTATATTTGCAGCAGGAATCGGCATTAAAACTTGCCGATAGATGATGATATGGAATACATTTCAGTAACAGAATTTGCTAAAAAATGGCCATTGGGACACGCGATATGAAAAGGATACTGTTTATTTGTTTAGGTAATATTTGTCGCTCGCCAGCGGCAGACGGGATCATGCGCCATCTGGTGGCAGAGCGTGGCTTGGACGATGAGTTCCTGATTGATTCTGCTGGCATCGGCTCGTGGCACGTGGGGCAGTTGCCAGACCGTCGTATGCGCCAGTGCGGCCTGCGACATGGCTATACCTTCGACCACAGGGCCCGCCAGTTCTCTTCGAAAGACTTTGCACTTTTCGACTATATCGCCGTGATGGATCAGGAGAACTATCACGACGTGGCCCGCCAGGCCAACTCCCCTTCGGATCTTCAGAAGATCATCCGCATGAGCGACTACCTGCGCCACCACCCTGGCCAGAAGACCGTGCCTGATCCCTACTACGGCTCAGAGCGCGACTTCGAGTTCGCCCTCGAACTGCTCGAAGATGCCTGCGAGGGTCTGCTCGAATCCCTTCTATAGTACCAGGCCTTGGGACGAAAATTTGGTGGCTCTGCAGCAAAATTTGGAGGCACTTTAGCGAAAATAAGTACTGCTTATTTTTCAAAAAGCAGTACTTTACGGATGAATTCTCTCGAGAATTTAATCAAAAGTGATATCTTTTCATCGGCCAGAAACAACCTCTTTTTTACCTTTCAGCCGAACGCGCTGGATACCAAACGATTACGCTCTGGCTGAAAGGTAAATGAAATTAGAATAACTGCTTGATGGTCTGAGCATCCTGTCCTTCGAAGATGAGGACATCAGACACAGGCTCATAACTCATTTGGACGAACTGGCAGATGAGTACGGCAATGAACTGCCCATCATGCGAAGCGCAGACCTCAACCATGAAGTTCCCATTTACAGTCTTCTTGGGGTGAAAGTCTCCGATGACATTGGAGAGCTTCTCGCGAGGCGATTCGAGTATTCTCTTCATTTTCTCACCATCATCATGTGAATACTCAAAGATATAGGCAGACAGAGGGCTGTTGGTCCTGATATATATAGCAGTGGTGCTTAGTCCGAACAATGATTTGTTGATGCTTATACGAGCATCTGTGCAGATGGTATGCCACATCCGCAGATTCTTTACTTTTGTCATTTCCTTGTTTGTTTACTTTGTTAATGAATGTATGTTATTCCTCCTTTCGTCACTGGGGAGAAGGGATAACACTAACAAAGTAGGCGTCTCAGGGCGATGACATAGTAAAGGCTCTGAGACGCTGCCAACGCACGAGAGCCATAAAGCCTGTACGAAAGCAGAGCAAATCCATTTAAAAGGTTAGAACAATCGTTTTTTGCCCAACGACCAGGATGCTGTGTGGGCTTTCCACCATGAGTGGGAATGATCCGACTGGGGCGTGAGGAGCCTACCCGATGAGATGACGGCAAAGAGCGCAGGGCTGTACCAACAGGAGCCTGAGGCTCCTCTGCCATGTGATTAATAAAGCCATCGTAACGCTGTATCTGTTCTTCGTTGTCTGGTCTTTCAGGCACCATGCCGTCAGCCTTGATTCGTTTTCCTGAACCAAGGATGTTACACATCAATGCGATAAGAAGCAGAAGACGCAGCATAACTATTCTTTTTCCAACTAGGCTGCAAAGATATGATTTTTTATTGAGAATAATGACAGATGAGCGAGAAATCGTTAGTAAGCATAGCAATTGAGGGGGAATTTGAAACTCACAGGGTAAAAAAATGAATAAATAATTTGGAATATAGTACCAAATTTAGTACCTTTGCGCCCAAATTGAATTAATGATGGGTTCAAAGGAGAAGTTAGTTGAGCGATTCAAGACGAAGCCAAAGGACTTTACGTATGAGGAAACGCTGAGTCTTTTGGCGTACTTCGGCTATCATGAACATACTAAGGGATCAACATCAGGCTCACGTGTGAGATTTAAAAACGAAACAACAGGAGCCTATATTGATATCCATCGCCCACACCCAGGAAGTATCATGAAGGAATGGATGGTTAAGACCATTTACCAACATTTAAAGAGCAACAGATTAATATAATAAGGAGGACTATTATGGATTATTTGGAATATAAAGGCTATAAGGGTAGCGTGGAGTACAGCAAGGAAGATAACTGTCTGTTTGGTAAGGTTCAGGGCTTAAGTAAAGATTTGATAACTTACGAAGGCCAGACGCTTGACGAATTGCGTAAGGATTTTGAGGATGGTGTTGATAGTTACATTGAGGGTTGTAAGGCTGACGGTATAGAGCCTGCAAAGCCTTATAGTGGTAAGTTGAATTTGAGGATGTCATCAGAACTTCATTCTCGTGTGGCAGCCTTTGTCGCAGCAACAGGAACCACCATCAATGACTTCATTAACAAGGCCATTAAGGAAGAATTGAGAAAGGTTGCTGCCTTGTAATCCGTTTGTAATAACGAATGATGGGACAAGATCTCTCTTTGCCATGTGGGCTCGCAAAACTGCGAGCCCACACTGTAGCCATTGGGACAGGTACTTAGGGCAAATGTCCTGTACCCCTGAGCACCGTCCCCACGACTACCCAGTTTAGAATTGTACACAGACAACCTTGCTGACAGGGATATCCTGATGGGTGTCCGTCAGCAGACCAGTCTCAGGATGGCGACTGAACACCTGGATCTTGTTGCTGTCACGACAGGCACAGAGCAGGAATCTCCCATTGGGTGTGATGTTGAAATGACGGGGATGGATACCTGTCGGCTGATAGCCGGTCTTCGTGAGCAATCCCGTACTTGTATCGACGCGGAAGATAGCGATACCGTCAGCCTTCAGGCGGTTGCTGGCATACAGGAATCGTCCGTCGGGACTCAGATGGATATCAGCACCTCCCCGGGCGCCCACACTATCTGAGACCATCGTCTGCAACAACTGCAATTTTCCCTCTGAATAACTGAACACACTCACCTTGCCAGACAGTTCGCTCATCAGATAGGCGAAGCGCCCATCGCCGCTGAAGATGAGATGTCGGGGACCGTCATCGGCTCTGACGTAACTGGCCACTTCTGGCGTGCTGACGGTGGTGCCGTCCCTCTTGAACGCCAGGATGCGATCGGCGCTGAAGTCTGTAGCCAGGATATACTGGCCGTCTGGCGTGAAACGGGCACAGTGTACGTGGGGCATTTCCTGGCGGCTCATGTCAGGCCCTCCCGTCGTACCGAAGAAACAGGCTGCCAATGTGGCATGCGAGCCATCGTGATTCAGGTTGAATACGCTCATCGAACCACCAGAGTAATTGGCTGTCAGCACCAACTGCCTGTCGGCCTCCACATAACAGGGATCCTCGCCTCGGGTGGGAACGGTTTCCAGGAGTTTTAACGTGCCGTCCTCGGGCTGGTAGTCGATGGTATTAAGCGAGGCATGCTGATCGTTGGTTTCACTGACAGCATACACATGACGGTGGTCTGGCGCTATCGTCAGGAAGGAGGGGTTGCACAAGGGCAGCGAGTCAAGCAGGGCCACTACCCTACCCGTCTCCTGGTCGAACAGATACGAGTAGATGCCGCAACTGCCACCGTCGGTATAGGTTCCTACGAGCATGTTGATGGTCTGGCTCCAGGCGCTTCCTGTCAATGCCGAGAGCACAAATGACAGAATGATGGTCTTTTTATTCATAATGTTTCAAAGGTGGCCGATAGATGTGATAGTGGCCGTTGGTGGATTGGCAGTATTTGTTTAATAGGGAAAGGATATACTGGGCATTCTCGACGACACGGGCTTCGTTGCCATCGTAGCCATTGATGAGTACGACGAGGTGGGTGGTGGAGAGTTCCATCTTCGTGCGCTCGTTGTCGCTGGTGGGTGTGCCTACCCCACCCTCCGCATCACGATAGACGGGCAGGCCATGGATATTGATCATGCCTCGTCCGATACCCTCGTAGGGCTCGCCCTCACGGCCAATGCCCAACGTCAATGTATCGCCTTTGAACTTATCCGCATCGAAACCTCCAATGCTGTAGCCATAGGCGATGGAAGCCAGGTTGATGAGATCGACGAGGGTATCTATCTGATAGAGCGCCTTGCCTTGGAGCACCCTACGGATCAATGCCTCTGAGGCAGGACGGTAGCGCGAGGGATCCTTGCCACAGGCCTTATAGACACTGCGTGTGGCGGCGATGCTGCTCATCTCCTTCAGCGTCTCTGTGGTAAGCGTCTGCCTGTACTGCTCGCACAGGGCATCGATCTCCTGCCACAACGCCTCACTATAGGGCGTATTGATGACATCCGCTTCCACACAAGCCCCCACAAAGGTGGGACAAACCTGCTCTATCTCCTTTGATACGACGATTTTCATGTGTGCAAAGGTAGGCATTATTTCTGAATAACGAGGAAAATCTGGGTAAAAAGTTTGGCATTGTGGATATATTTGGCTACCTTTGCAGCCATGAGTCAAGTCATGAACATGAGAAAGATTATCCCTCTGGCCATTCTGGCAGGTATCTGTATTTCCATAGGTTGCGTGGTCAATCTGAGAGTGGGCGGTGTGGCAGGTGCCGTACTGTTTGCCTTCGGTCTGACGACGGTGGTGTATTACGGGCTGAAACTCTATACGGGAACGGCAGGGTTTATCCGTATGAAGGGCGACTGGACGATGCTCGTCCTGGTGCTCGTGGGTAATATCATCGGCTGTCTGCTCTCTGCGTGGCTGATCGCCTATGCCCAGCCTGACTGTATCGAACCAGCCTCGAAGATTCTCGCAGGCAGGTTGGCGAAGGGGCCCTTTGCCTGTTTCCTCTTGGCCATAGGTTGCGGATTCATCATGACGACGGCTGTGGAGTTTGGCCGTAAGGGGAAGATGCTGCCCTTGTTGTTGGGTGTCCCTGTGTTCATCCTCTGCGGCTTCGCCCACTCCATTGCTGATGCCTTCTATTTCCTGGTATCGCCATCTGAACAGTTGCTTCAGACGGAGGTGCTCATCGTCTATGTCTCTGAGGTGCTGGGTAATTTCGTGGGCTGTAACCTCTATCGCTGGATGCTGGTCTTCGAGCCCAAGGAGCCCCAATCAGAGTGATCTCTCGTCCTTGAGGATTTTATCCGCCAGTCCTCGTGTGTCCCTTTGGATGGGGCGCGAGGCAAAGTCTGGGGTGTTATAGGAATGCATCAGTCTGCGATAATACTGACGGGGGTTGCGCTGTGGCAGGAGGAAGGGTTTGGTGGCCCGTCCCTGCTCATCGATGGAAGAGAAATAGAGTTGGGTGTAGAGTCCGTTCTCACGACGGCTTGTAAAGAGGAACCAATGGCTGTTGGCGCTCCAGTTGTGAAAACTTTCTGCCTGTTCGCTGTTGACTTCCGTCATGGGGCGCGTCTCGCCAGTATCTAAATCCAACAACCATAAGTCGGCCTCTGGGTGCCAGATAGTGAAATAGCCATAATTCGTCTGTGTGTACATCAGGTAGCGGCCATCGTAGGAGGGTCTTGGCCAACTGACACTCTTACCAGTCTCACGGCCGTTGATGAGCGTATCCACCTGCTGCCCAGTCTTGCCTGTTGCCTCGTCGAAACCCACGCGGCAGAGGCAGTATTTCTCCTGATCATAGTTGTTGGGATATTCCTGTTGGAGGGCTGTGGTGAAGTAGAGCCATTTGCCGTCAGGTGAGAAGGCTGGCGTGTTCTCGGCCCATGTCTTCGTCATGATGAGGCTATCGCAAAGGACGGTGTTCGTCTCGCAGTCATAGATAAAGACATCGGAGGAGGAGTCATACACCTCTGTGGGCTTGTGCTGCTTGTTGGTATGGAACATCTGCGAGGTCTTGTTGGTGGAGAAGGCGCAGAAGCGTCCATGAGGGTGCCAGTAGGGATAGACCATCGAACCACCCAGGAACTCGTTCTTCGCCTTCAGCAGTTCGATGTGGCCGTCTCTGCTGATGCCTGTGGCACCATGTTCGCCACGCACATGGAAGACGTATTGGTCCGGATTCGTGCGGTTGGGCGTATGGCAGTTCAGGCATTGGCCTGGTGTCTGGGTGTTCACCAGCAGAGCAGTCTCCTTGAAGTTGCTCAAGTCGCGCTGATAGAGTCCCATCTGACAGAACATCTCGTAGGTGGGCGGAATCCTACGGTAAGTGACACCCCATGCGTCCAAGGGCTTATCGCTGACGCTGACGGTGAAGTCGCGGAAACCCGTCCATTGCCCGTCCTTCTCAGCACAGACGGAGAAGGTCAGTATCCCTCCTTTATTATGTTCGAGCAACTGGTGCCACTCGTCGATGTCAAAGTCGGCGTAGGCACCATTGGCGTGTATGATGCCGCCCTTGGCTCCCTTCACCTCCACGTCGATGGTCGTATAGTCCTCGTCAGCCATGCAGAAGTTCAGTGGGGCCAGTCCAACGGGGATGGTCACACTCGTATAGTCGGGATAGATTTCAGGCTGCGCCTCCACCCTGTTCACGTTCTCTGGGCGTGAACTACAGGAAGTGAAAGCAAGGAGGCTCCAAATGATTCCAGCCACCAGCCATTTGCCTGTTCCGAAGATCTTAATAGAAAAAGTGGTCTTCATCATACAAATAGTAATTACGCAGACGACCGTAGGTGGGATGATTCTCCAGCCGTTCAGGATGTCCGAGGTATTGTCTGGTCTCTTGTGCCCAGCGACGATAGTACAAGGTCTCTTCCAGGATGGAGAGGTATTTGCTGGCCACCTCGTCCTCGCCAGTGATGAGTGCTGTTTCAGCCAAACGCCTTAATGCCCTTCCGCTCTTATTGCAATACACAGCCTCCATGGCCTCAAAGGCGGCGCGCTGCGACATCCTCACCATACCCATCTGGAAATACAGTTCGCTGGCCATAAAGGCGGAAGGCTGACTGTTCATCACCACCTTGGGATTCAGCCACGCAGGATCCATCTCCATCTCGCCCTGTTGTCCACTGCGCCATTGCGCATACCTGACCGTAATCAGACTGGCTGTCGTCGCAGGTTCTTTCTGTTCACCCTTCCTGACGATGCGCTGCCACAGTCCCATGCGCAGCATCACGTCGTATTCGATTTCCTCATAGTCTTCTGCGCGATACCCTTGGGGAATCAACAGCAGGGCACCAAGCACGGTGGCCACCATCCCACCCCACTCCATCGTTTTTGACCCTGAGCGTAACAGTTGGCTCAAGAAAGGAAGTGCTACAATGGCGAGTCCTAAGAGCCAGACGATATACAACAGTCTTGTCTCTCCATAGACAGAATAGCCGACTCCTTGGAACAGTTCCTGCAGCGGATAGGGCACCAGCCACGAAGATATTAATATGCATACCAGATACAGTACGAGCAATAAGATCCACCCAAGGGTAGTACGCCAGCGCGACTCACGGTCCTTCAGCCAACGGAGGTTATAAAGAATCACCCACCCTACTATTGGCCCAACCATCCAATAGCCAATGGGGATGCTGATGATAGAGCAGATTAAACAAGGCATTTGCTTCTGCGGCAACAAGGCCAGAAGCGCCATTGTACATACGATAGCCACAGGGAGTGTTATCAGCAGACTTTGGTCACCGGCCAGATACCACAGATAAATGGCGGGGATGAAAGACAGGAAAAAGTAAGACCGATGACTTTCCCTGTGCAGTAGCCGCCACATCAGCAGTTGGGCAGCAACAATCAGTAGCACCATGATGAAGGCCCCTACCCTGATGTCATAGAAGAACTGCACCAGGAATTCACTGAGATATCGTGCCACGCCTCCAGGGACGGCCAGCCTTTCCAGAAGATAATCGCCATCCCACAGGAACAGTTGCATCTGTTCCCTCCACAGCATGACGAAGGGATAGAGATACAACCAGAAAACAAAGGCGGCTATGGCCATCCCAACGGACAACAGCCACCGCCAATGACTCTGTATAAGCGCTTTGGGCTTCATTGTGATTCTAAGGGCGAATTTGTTCGTGTGGCAAAAGTAAACAGAAAAAACGAGAAAAGCCTTCTTTTGAAGAAAAAAGTGCAGAAATATTTGCCTATTGGGGAAAAAAGGAGTAACTTTGTCGCTCAAATTATAACCCAACGCGTAATGGCAAAGAAAGAGGGGAAGGAACTAACCCCCATGATGAAGCAGTTTTTCGATCTGAAGGCGAAACACCCGGATGCAGTGATGCTCTTCAGGTGTGGCGACTTCTATGAGACCTATTGTGAGGATGCCATTACGGCCTCGAAGATCTTGGGCATCACCCTCACCCACCGTAATAATGGTTATAACAAGGGTGACGAGATGGCGGGCTTCCCCCATCATGCCCTGGATACCTATCTGCCCAAACTGATCCGTGCTGGTAAACGTGTGGCGATCTGTGACCAACTTGAAGATCCCAAACTCACGAAGAAACTCGTGAAGCGAGGCATCACGGAGTTGGTAACGCCTGGTGTGGCGCTTTCAGACAATGTGCTGAACTATAAGGAGAATAATTTCCTGGCCGCTGTGCACTTTGGCAAGGCCTCGTTTGGTGTGGCCTTCCTTGATATCTCCACGGGCGAGTTCCTGACGGGCGAAGGTACGCAGGACTACGTGGAGAAACTCTTGGGCAACTTCTCGCCCAAGGAGATCCTGCACGACAGGACGAGGAAACAGGATTTCGAACGACTCTTTGGCACGAAATACTTCACCTTCCAACTCGACGACTGGGTGTTTACAGAGCAGACCTCGAAGCAGAAGTTGTTGAGGCACTTCAACGTGAAGAACCTGAAGGGCTTTGGTGTCGATCATCTGCAGGCTGGTGTGATAGCGGCAGGTGCCATCCTGCAATACCTCGAACAGACCCAGCACACGCAGATAGGCCATATCACCTCGATTTCCCGTATCGAGGAAGATAGATACGTCCGTCTGGATAAGTTCACGATCCGCAGTCTGGAACTGGTGCATCCCATGCAGGACGACGGCAAGTCGCTCTTGGATGTCATTGACAAGACAGTATCGCCCATGGGTGGCCGATTACTGCGCCGTTGGCTCGTATTCCCCCTGAGGGATGAGAAACCTATTAACTCGCGTCTTGACATCGTGGAGTATTACTATCGTGAGCCAGAGTTCCGTGAGTGCGTCGATGAACAGTTGCACCGAATAGGCGATTTGGAGCGCATCATTTCCAAGGCTGCCGTGGGAAGGGTATCACCTCGTGAGGTGGTACAGTTGAAGGCGGCCTTGCAGGCCATCCAACCCATCAAGGCGGCTTGTCTCTCTGCCAACAACGAGGCCCTGAACCGCGTGGGAGAGCAGTTGAACCTCTGTGAGAGTCTGCGCGACAAGATAGAAAGGGAGATACAGAACGATCCGCCACAACTCGTGGCCAAGGGAGGCGTGATTCGTGATGGCGTGAATGCAGAACTCGACGAGTTACGGAGCATCGCTTACTCTGGTAAGGACTATCTCCTGAAGATCCAGGAGCGTGAGGCAGAGCAGACGGGTATCTCTTCGCTGAAAATCGGCTATAACAATGTGTTTGGCTATTATCTCGAGGTGCGCAATACCTATAAGGATCAGGTGCCTGCGGAGTGGGTGCGCAAGCAGACGCTGGCCCAGGCAGAGCGCTACATCACGCAGGAACTGAAGGAGTACGAGGAGAAGATCCTGGGCGCTGAGGATAAGATACTTTCGTTAGAGGCGAAACTCTTCAATGATCTTGTTTTAAGCATGCAGGAGTTTATTCCCCAGATTCAGATCAATGCGAACATCATCGCCCGCCTCGACTGTTTGCTGAGTTTTGCCAAGACGGCAGAAGAGAACAAGTATATCCGTCCTGTCATCGATTCATCGGAGGTCATCGACATCAAACAGGGCCGCCATCCTGTCATCGAACAGGAACTGCCCCTTGGCGAGCGCTACGTGCCCAATGATATCCTGCTCGACAACGAGCGGCAGCAGATCATCATCATTACGGGTCCGAATATGGCTGGTAAATCGGCCCTGTTGCGACAGACGGCACTCATCGTGTTACTCGCCCAGATTGGCTGTTTCGTGCCCGCAGAGGCCGCGAGAATCGGTTTGGTGGATAAGATTTTCACCCGTGTGGGTGCCAGCGACAATATCTCCTTGGGCGAATCTACCTTTATGGTGGAGATGACGGAGGCCTCGAATATACTTAATAATGTGTCTTCGCGCTCACTGGTTTTGTTTGATGAGTTGGGCCGAGGCACCAGCACCTACGATGGCATCTCCATCGCCTGGGCCATCGTGGAGTATCTGCATGAGAATGCGAAAGGCCACCCCAGAACCCTCTTCGCAACCCACTACCACGAACTGAATGAGATGGAGAAGAACTTCTCTCGCATTAAGAACTATAACGTCTCTGTGAAAGAGGTGGATGGTAAGGTGATCTTCCTGCGCAAACTGGAGCGTGGAGGCTCTGAGCACTCCTTTGGTATCCACGTGGCAGAGATAGCCGGTATGCCTCGCAGCATCGTGAAGCGCGCCAACGTGATCCTGAAGCAACTGGAGGCCGAGAATGCTTCTGTGGGCTCTGTGGGTAAGCCTACAGCAGAAATCGCTGCCTCTCGCGAAGGCATGCAACTCTCCTTCTTTCAACTTGATGACCCTGTACTGTGCCAAGTGCGCGATGAGATCCTCGGCCTTGATGTGAATAACCTCACCCCCCTCGAAGCCCTCAACAAACTTAACGACATCAAGAAAATCGTCTCAGGGAAATAGCCTAACAGGTAATGAAAAGGAAATGTAAAAAACTCCTCTTCGGGATAATGGCACTTTTCATTCTGCCATCATCTTCCTGTGATGACAATTTTGACAATCCCATCAGTCCGTCAGATAAACCGGAATACACCCTATTACCAGAAGTAATCATCACCACGCCTCGCCATGCGATTATAGATAAAAGAGCCTATGTAGAGGACTCGTACTTGTCGATAACTGATGGTAAAGGAACAGTGCTATTCGAAGGGGAAATGAAGATTAAAGGAAGGGGAAATACCAATTGGTATCAGGTACCTAAGAAATCATACGCCATCAAATTCCCAGAGAAGCAGTCCTTGCTCGGTTTCCCAAAAGCCAAATCCTGGGTTCTGCTGGGAAACTATGATGATAAAACCTTACTCAAGACAGACCTTGCATTCTATATGGGCAGGACCATGTGCAAGTTTGACTATATACCCCATTTTGACTTCGTAACCCTTACACTTAGTGATGATTATCGCGGAATCTACCAATTAGGCGATAAACTGACAATTACAAAAGGGAGGGTTAATAACGGCCATGATGGGTTCTTGCTTGAAATAGATGGCAAGTCAGACAAAAATGAAGACGTCACCTTCAGGACCCCCCATATCTCGTTCAACATTAATATCAAAGATCCTGAAGTCACTACCGATAGCGAGGACTACCAATTCATCAAGGACTATGTGATAGCAGCAGAAGCGGCATTATACTCAGACCATTTTACGGATGAGGAAGAGGGTTATAGGAAATATATGGATGCAGACTCTTTTGTGGAATGGTATCTCATCAATGAAATTGCCAAAAACAATGATGCCGCCTTCTATGCCAGTTGTTATATGCATATAGAGCGTGGAGGGAAGTTGAAGATGGGACCGCTATGGGATTTTGACTGGGCATTTGGTGGTACTTATATCCACGGCAATGACAAACCAGAGGGATTTTGGATACGAGATAACGCATCATGGTACACCAGACTTTTCCAAGATCCTGCATTTACTGCCCAGGTGAAGAGCCGTTTCAGGGAAATATATGCCGATCGTCAGAAAATCTATGACCGAATAGACCTGAAGGCAGAACTTATCTCACATTGGATTACAGAAGATAATAGCAAATGGGGCACAATAATAGAATCACCACCATCCAAACCACCATCCAAACAGGAAGTTGTCGAGGCTTATATGAAGTATGTCGATGACCTGAGACTATGGATAGAAGCGCGGCTCAAGTGGCTGAATGAAAACCTCGACAATCTCTAACAAAAATATATGACTTACGATTGCTAACTTTATAGGTTATGCAGCGTAAGTCATATACTTTTGGGTCGTAACTTATATGTTTCGCTAAAGCAGGGTTACTTTTTCTTGAAATGCCAGAATGTTGCCTCTTCCCAGTTACCAAGTTCTTCGAAGTTACCATTGTCGGGATAGACAAGAGTCATCAGGTTATCCGTCTTATAAACCACATCAAAAATTGTTGGCATATTGCCACCAGAATTGATTTCGTATGGGAACAGGATAGTACCCGCTGTGGTTTCCAAGTTGGCTACCTTCCACTCATTACCTGTAATGGTCACAAATTTGTATGTACCAGATTTGATGAGTTTGCCGTCGCCAGCATGGCGCTCAATCTTTCCGTCTTCAAAGAGCAGGAAGTATGCATCCATACTCTCATCACCATGAGCAAGACCATCATCTGTGTGTTGGAGTTGCTGGAGGAAGCCGTCACCGGCACCTTCCTCGCTCTCATTCTCACCAGTAACGCCCCACCATCTGCCATTGGCCTCCAGGGCAACGGCTTCGCCAGAGCCACCACAGTAGCCCATATTACCCCAGATGATACCATCAGGAGCCCCAGTATTCCACGTCCAGGCTTCAGACTTGACTTCCGGAGCCTCAGGTTCTTCATCCGCCTTTGACTCTTCTGATTTTTCTGGTGTTGGAGCAGGATTGTCCCTAAAGGCATCAATAAGGTCATTGCATGAAACCACGGTAAATGACATTCCCAGCAGCATCATGGCTGCCATCAAATACTTAGCAAAAAAGTTTTTGTGCATAATACTAAAGTTTTAATTGATTAATAGAAAAAATGAATTGTTATAGATTTGCTGCAAAGATATGAATTCTTTTTTTTATTTGCAAGAAAAATACCCCAAAATTTTAAAAAAATGAAAGTTTTAACAGGGTTTCTTGGCGTGGCCCATGTCTCTAACAGGTCTAACAAAAGAATCGTCTCCATGTTATGAAGTTATTATTTCTGTGCTTTTTGATATTCCTATTATATTTTTATAGATTTTCTCTTCCACCTCCACCAAATTGAAAATAATACTTTGGAATATAATTAGTTAGATAGGTGGAGGTAACTTGTTTATGCTTCCATCAAATTTATAAAAAATAAGGTCAAATAAGTAGTATTTATTGAAAATTAAGTAATACTTTTCGAAAATAAGGCAGTAATTATTTCACAAAAGGCAGTGCTTTTCGATCAAAAAGCACTACCCAAGAATAGGTGGAAGTAAAAATACATACTTCCAAATGATTTAAAGAAAAAAACTTCGGGTATGTTTAATTGCCTGAAACTTCTTTTTGTTCAGGGTCAAGTCCCTGCCCCCATGACCCCCATGACCCATAAATCTCGGCTGCAAAGATATAGCCTGTCTTTAATAAAGAAATCCGAACAGCCATAGCGGAATACGGTTCCCATGACCATACTCGATATCATCGCTGGCAATATAACTATCTGGCATGTCCTTGATCTGGTCAAAGTTCTTGTTCTTTCCACCTACCTCAATGGTATATTTACCATCAATGAGGAAATCACCCTTGCCAGAATAGGTTACCTGATGCCCTTCTTTCAACTGGTTGGCAAAGAAGGTCTCCCTGTCATTGCCTTCTTCGACACGGGTGGTGAGTGCATGCATCAGATTGGTGTTTTCCAGATAGACCTTTTCTGGTTTAGTCAACTGACTCATGTCATCCTTATCTTTGTAGAGATTGTTAATCAGAGCGGCCTTCTCAAGGGTCTGAAGGATGGCCGATGTCTGGTTGCGAGTGGCTTCAATGGCCTGCCCAAGTTTTGTGATGTTAGGAGAAAAAGGTGCCATCTGTGAGAGAATGGACATCAATCGCTTGACTTTCCTCACGGTGACAGATTCTATTTCTTCTACTGACCTGAGGTCATCATCAATAATGGCCGAAACAGTCTGCTGGATGGCTGCGTAGTATGTGTTTGGATGCTGTTTGTAGTAAGGATAATACCCCTTTCGCAGATAATCGCCGAAGTGCTGTAATGGCCTTATCTCTGCCACAATCTGTCTGGCAAGTTCGAGATGATGGTCAAACAAGTCCTGCAGGGAAATAGCAGGAAAATCGCCGATACCCTCAAATTTCAGATATTCACGGAATGACAGTCCCTGAGCATTATAGAAGATGCAACGTCGAGACAAGTCGGCGACAGAATGATCAATCTTCAGAAGTGAAGAGCCAGTAAAGCATATATGCAAATTGGGGTAGGAGTCGCTGATGTTTTTCAGTTCCTGCATCCAGTTCTT
>JAFRMM010000089.1 GCA_017430675.1 Prevotella sp. | reverse complement strand
CCCCCAAGGTATTCTGACTCCCCTCCTGAGACAGGAGGGGTGCCCGTCAGGGCGGGGTGGTCTGCACCACCAACTCATTTTAGGTTTATCCTGACTCCGGGATTTTCGGCAAACGTATCGAATTATTTTGTATCTTTGCCGCCAAATTATAACAGTTATGGATAGAACGAAGATTATCAGACGGCGTCTCAATGGACAGTGGACAGTAATGGACAGTCATTTTCTCAAAAGCCTCACGGGTACTGCGCGCGCATGCGGTACGCGTGATAAGTTTCATGATTTTACTGTCCATTACTGTCCACTGTCCAAAACCAAATACAGATGGGTGGGGGTGGGTGGAGGATGTCTCCAAGATGACTCACGGGTACCGCGTGTGCGCAGTACGCATGAAGAGTTTATTTTTTATCCTCCACCCACCCACACCTATGTACACAAACGGTTTCTGTGAAGGGTCTGTACATCAGGGACGGTAAAAAGGTAGTGATCAAATAACTACCGGCGGCGTTCTTTCAGGATGCCATGACGGTAAGCGTGAAGGAGTTTCTTCAGGTCGGCGACCTGGATACGGAGTTCCTCTCCCTTGTCGGTATCGGCCACGAGCATACGGTGGGCGGACATTTCGATGATCTGCGTGGTGGATTTGATGTCGGTCTCACGGACGATGGCATCACGGGCGGAGGTGAAGGGCTCGTGCTGTACGAGTTGGAAGCCGCGGGAGTGATAGACGAGGGTATAGCCAGCGATACCCGTCTCGTTGTGATAGGCCTCGGAGAAGCCGCCGTCGATGACCATCAGCCGACCACCAGCCTTGATGGGGTTCTCGCCCTTGGAGGCATGGACGGGCACGTGGCCGTTGATGATGTGACGATTCTGGCCCTTCACCTCGAAGGCATCGAGGATACGGTCACAGATCTCTTCTGAGTCGCGCAACTTGAAATAGTTGCCCTTCTCTTCCTTATAAGTTTCCTTGTCCTTCAGGAAATATCGCTCGAAGGTGGCCATCTTCGACTTGTCGAAGAGGGGGGAGTCCTTGCCGCACCAGAGGTAGAGGAAGTAGTCGCGGGCGTAGTCGCGCGGATATTCGTCGGAGGTGTTCTCAAAGGCGGCACGGATCATCATGCCGATATTGTGCATCAGGTCCTTGCCGTAATATCTGACACCCGGATAGATCTCCACTTCCTTCAGTGAGCCGTCATCGTTGAGGGGAATACTGGCGTGGAAGAGCAGATTGGAGTTGCTGACGGTGTACATGCAACCGTGGGAGAGCAGGGTGCGGATATGCTTATGCAGTTTCTCGCTGATACGGAAACTGTGGTGCAGTTTCTGCATCAGCAGTTCCTCCTCAGCCGTCAACTTGTTCGGATCTGCCGGGTCGATGGTGGGGAAGTGGCAACTCTTCATCTCGTATGCCTTGCCGTCAATGGTACAGATACCACGTGTGTAGTCTATATGGTCGAAGAGGCAGCGGTCCTGCATCTGCCATTCCGGACGGCGATTGAACACCTGGGCTTCCTCCTTCAACTGGATGACGGCGATGGCCTTGTGCATCTTGGCGGTCAGCAGCATGGTCTTCTCGTCCATCTTCGGATCGGGCTTCAACAACTTGGGAATGAATTCCTCACAGGGATCATCCCCATAGACGTCGAGGGCAAACGTGGCCAACGGCACCAGGTTGATGCCGTACTCCTCGATCGTCGTAAGATTCGAGTAGCGCAGACAAAGACGGAGCACATTACAGATACAGGCATCGTTGCCGGCTGATGCTCCCATCCACAGGATATCGTGGTTGCCCCACTGGATATCCCATGAGTGATACTGGCGCAGGGTGTCCATGATCTTGTGGGCCCCCGGACCACGGTCGTAAATGTCGCCGAGGATGTGCAACTGGTCGATGGCGAGTTGTTGGATGACGTTACAGATGGCACAGATGAAGTCATCTGCACGTCCTGTGGAGATGATCGTATTGACGATGACGCTGACGTATGCGGCCTTGTCATTATCAGAGAGACTCTCGTGCAGGAGTTCCTCAATGATATAGGAGAAGTCCTGGGGCAGTGACTTGCGCACCTTGGAACGGGTGTATTTGGACGACACATCACGGCAAACCTTCACCAACTGGTGGATCGTGATGCGGTACCAGTCGTCGATGTCGGTCTCCTGAGCCTTGATGAGTTCCAGTTTCTGTTCCGGATAATAGATAAGTGTGCAGAGTTCTTTCTTTTCTGACTCGCGGATATCGTTGCCGAACAGTTCGTTGACCTTTCGCTTGATGTTTCCAGACGCATTCTTCAATACATGCTGGAAGGCCTCACTCTCTCCGTGAAGGTCGGCGAGGAAGTGCTCCGTGCCCTTGGGCAGTGCCAGAATGGCCTCCAGGTTGATAATCTCCGTAGAGGCATCGGCAATGGTGGGAAATGACTGGGAGAGCAACTGCAGGTAGTGCATGTCTGTCCCGGAGTTGAAGGATGAGTCAGCGTTCATATCTTTAAGTGGTTTGTTATGAGTTTGCGAATCTTTATTGTCTGTCGGTTCTCACAGGGCAGGAGGGGCATATAGCCTTCGTCAAGTTCTGTCAGTTCACTGAGCACCTGCATCAGACTTCTGGTGAATCCTGTCAGTTTCTTCTCTTCGAGAGCCGTGGCCAGTGCGTCGTCATTGACATTGTCACGGTAGAGTTCGCGGGTCAACTCTATGAGATGGAGTAACAGTGGCTGCTTGTTCAACTGGCGTATCATCTTCACCAGATAGGCCGTCTCATCACCCTCATAGTCTCCGACGGTTTCCTTGATGGGGTGGGGCTTATGATAGGAATCGGGGAAATAGGCATCTATCTTCCCTGTGTCGATGGACGGAGCCTGCAAGCCCAGCACGCTGATGCCATAATCCACATAGTTACGGATATGCTCGTGCTCGGCGTAAATGAGCAGTCGCCGCCAGTCTATATCCTGGGGATATCTGATACTGTCAGTGGACTTGCACCAGTTGCGGTCACCCATGATGCCGGCCTTGATGATCGTACTCAATGCCTGTAGGCTGCGGTCGTCCATCTGTTCCAGGGTGTTGGAGTCCATCACCTTCTGATAGACGGCAAAGGTCTTGGAGCACATCTCTGACACCGTGATGGTGTTGGTGGTGACGGCATTGTGGATTTCCTCTACCCGGTGATTCCATTCAAGTTTGAGGAAATTGACACGTTCCAGTTTTCCTAAGGTGATGATGGCGTAGGCCTGGGCAATAACGTCCTTCTGCCACAATAGTGCCTTGACGACCTTGTCCTGTAGGTTCTGCCGATGAACCACCCAGGGTTCGAGTTGCCCATGGGGAGTGATCACCACTCGCGCGCCATGGTGCCTTGCTGTTCGTATGGCATGGGCCATCTTCTGGTTCCAGCACCCATGACAGTGCAGGATATCCGGCTGCTCATTGATGACCATCTGCCGGATGTTGGCTCCGCTGTCTGTCGTGAGTATGTCTGCACTCTGCTGCATGCCTCCTGCCAGCAACATGACATGTTGTCGTATCAGGTCGTCTGTCTTAGGATAAATATGCAGCACTTTCATGAGTGATGTGATGATTGGTTACTGGGTTCTTAGCAGGGTGGTGGAGGAACGTCCTATCAGATTCTTCCATAGGATGCGAAGGCGTATGCCGAAGAGGGATAATATGGATATCTTTTCTTCGTAGAGTCTGAGCAACTCATGAGCCTGATCCTTTCGGATGATGATAAAGTCGTAACGCCCGAAGGGGTAGTTCATGCGCCTTCTCTCATGGATCTTTCTGAGTATGCGCTCAGACTTACGGATATGGTCTTTCGCATCCGTATAGTCTGTAAAGGGCTGTAGGCGGATGCCCTTCTTGTTGATATACCCGAGTATGAGTCCGTCATTCTCATCCGTATTCTCCGCAATGGCCTGGAGGATGTCCGAGGCCTGTGGCTCCTTGCTGATCGTGGTGATGATGACCCATTCTTTCTTGGCAGCCTTGATGCCAATGCTGATCGCCATCTTCTTGCGGACGATGAGCCTGTTGGGCTTGGGCAGGGAGGTCGCATAGAGATGCGGATATTCTCTCTTCAACAGTTTCAGCACGTCTGAGGTCTCATCCGTAGAGGTCTCATCAACGATAATGACCTCATAACCAGGCTCATATTCCTGAGACAAGAAAACTGGTAGTTTCTCCTGTAGTTCGTGAGCCTGGTCATAGACCGTCATAATGACAGAATAACTGCGTTCTTTCTTATTCATTTCCTTGATGATCTTCAAATCTCGTCACTCATATAGCCGGTGGGGAGTCTGCGGCAGTTATACTGGGAGGCCATGATCTCTCCGTATGCGCCAGCGGAACGGATAGCCAGCAGGTCGCCGCGATGCGTCCTGTTGAGATCTGTCTGCTTGGCGAAGACATCTGTGGATTCGCAGATGGGACCTACTACGTCGTAAGCCTCCGTTGGCTCCTCACTGCAGATATTCTCAATCTTATGATAGGCCTGATAGAGTGCAGGACGGATGAGATCCGTGAAGCCGGCATCGACGATGGCGAACTTCTTCACGGCTCCCTGCTTGACATATAAGGTACGTGTGATGAGCGATCCGCACTGTGCTACGACGGCACGTCCCAGTTCGAAGTGAAGTGTCTGTCCGGGGCGCAGTTTCAGTTTCTTGGCGTAGGTGTCGAAGTAGGCCTTGAAGTCGGGGATGGGCACACGGTTGGGATGGGCATAGTCAACACCCAGTCCGCCCCCTACGTTGATATGCTCCACGCGGATGCGATGCTTCTCCAGCAGATCCTGCAAGTCGTTGACACGGTTGCAGAGGGCTTCGAAGTCGCCCATGTCTAAGATCTGCGAACCGATATGGAAATGCAGCCCAACGAATTTGACGTTCTTCAGTCTCTCAGCCTCGGCAATGACAGTCAGCATGTCGTTCATGTCAATACCGAACTTGTTTTCTGCGAGTCCTGTGGTAATGTTGGCATGTGTATGGGCTCCCACGTTCGGATTCAGACGGAAGGCGATGCGTGCCACCTTCCCCTTGTTGGCTGCCAGTTCGTTGATGACTTCCAGTTCTGGGATGCTCTCTACGTTAAAGCAGAAGATATCGTTGTCAATGCCGAGATTGATTTCCCAGTCGCTCTTGCCCACACCAGCGAAGACAATCTTAGAGACAGGGAACCCAGCCTTGACAGAGGCCTCGATCTCACCGCCACTCACACAGTCGGCTCCCAGTCCGGCCTCACGGATGATGCGGAGCACTTTAGGATTGGCATTGGCCTTGACAGCATAGTGCACCACGAATCCCTCGTGGCGGCCAGCCTCTTCATGGATGGCACGTAACGTCTGCCGTAGCAACTCGCTGTCGTAGTAATAGAAGGGCGTCTGTATAGACTGTAGTTTATCTACAGGGAATTTTCCTTTTGCCATAGTTGTAGATGTGTTGTGTTGCCTGTAATCCTTATTTATTGAAAATGGTATTGCTCAGACTCTGGAGCGCACGCTTCTTGTCCTCCTCACGGATCAGGAAGGAGATGTTGTAGTTGGAACCTCCGTAACTGACCATGCGCACGGGCACATCCTTCAGGGCATCGAGTGCCAGTGTCTCAAAGCCGATATTCGACCAGTCGAGGTCACCTACGACACAGATGATGCACATGTTGGTATCAACAGTGACGGTGCCGTATTTTTTCAGTTCATCCACGATTTCACCCAGGTGTGCGGAGTTGTCGATACTCATCGAGACACCCACCTCAGAGGTACAGATCATGTCGATACTCGTCTGGTAACTCTCGAAGATCTCAAAGACTTTGCGGAGGAAACCTGTAGCCAGGAGCATACGGCTGGACTTAATCTTGATGGCCGTGATGTTGTCCTTGGCAGCAATGGCCTTGATCTTGCCGTATTCAGTCTTGTTGCTAATGGTCGTACCCTCTGCATCAGGATCCATCGTGTTCAGCAGACGCACGGGGATGCCGGCATACTTGGCGGGTTGCACACAGGTGGGGTGGAGGATCTTTGCTCCGAAGTATGCCAACTCGGCAGCCTCTTCGAAATGAAGTTGATGGACGGGCTCCGTCTTGTCCACGATGCGCGGGTCATTGTTATGCATGCCATCGATATCCGTCCAGATCTGGATCTCCTCAGCATTGATGGCTGCCCCGACGAGGGAGGCTGTATAGTCACTGCCTCCGCGCTCCAGATTATCCACCTCGCCGTATGCGTTACGACAGATAAAACCCTGTGTCAGATACACTTGCTGACCTTCGTTCTCCTGAAGGATAGCGTTGAGTTTCTCCTTGATATAGACGGGGTCAGGCTCTGAGTTCTTGTCTGTACGCATGAAGTCAAGGGCATTGATAAGTACGGCGTTGATACCCTGTTCCTTCATGTAGTTCACGACCATGTTGGTGGAGATGATCTCGCCCTGTGCCACGATGCTTTTCTCCTCAAAACTGGTAAACAACTCCTTCGTAAAAGAACGGAGATAGTCGAACTCACTACGCAGGAACTCGCGTGTGGCAGTCTTGGTCTCTTCCTGCTCATAGAGTTCATCCACGTGTTTGGCGTATTTCTGCTCCAAACGGTTGATGACCTCATTGGCGCCATCAGGATTCTTCTTGTACAGGTAGTCGGAAATCTCAACAAGTGAGTTCGTTGTACCTGACATGGCTGAGAGTACCACGAATACGGGTTCGTTTGACTTGGTGACCAGTTTTGTCACGTCTTTCATTCTCTGTGGGGTGCCGACGGACGTACCGCCGAATTTCATCACTTTCATAATCGATTATGTTTTATTCTTTCAACTTTCAACGTATCTATATTTCTTCTCTCTCAGAATAACTTACGCGGGTCTCATCAGTATCCGGCGTATCGTCAACGAGGATGAGATGATGGAAGTCGTTGGTGACATTCTCCATCTTTGCATCATGACAACGGTAGGTAATACTGGGATGCTCCTTTATCAGCGGCAGGTTATGCGTGGACATCACGACGGCTGTGCCTTCACTGGCAATCTGGAAAAGCAGTCTGATGATTTCGCTGGAAGTCTCTGGATCGAGATTGCCTGTCGGCTCGTCAGCAAGGATAAGTTTCGGATGGTTGAGGATAGCCCTGGCAATGGCGATACGCTGCTGTTCGCCTCCTGACAACTCGTATGGCATCCTATTAGCCTTGTCTTCCATACCTACAGCCTTCAAGACCTCCTCAATACGTTCACTGATACCGTCCTTCTTCTTCCAGCCCGTCGCTTTCAATACGAACTCCAGATTCTTATAGACACTACGGTCAGCCAGAAGTTGGAAGTCCTGAAACACGATCCCCATCTCCCTACGCAGGGCAGGAATCTCCTTACGACGGATCGTCAACAAGTCATAGTCAAGGACCGTCGCCTCTTCTGCCTCATCAACATCCAGTTCACAATAGAGTGTCCTCATCAGGGTGGTCTTGCCAGAACCTACCCGTCCGATGAGATAGATAAACTGTCCTTCCTCTACTTGAAAGGTGACATCTTTCAAAACACAGATGCCATGCCGTTGGTAGATATTGGCATTCTTATAACTGATCAGTACCATGTCATTTTACCATTTGACAATTAACCATTTGACTATTTTCACTTCATCTCTCCCTTGGCCTTGGCCTCACGACGCTTCTTGTCCCATTCCGGGTCATGGCGCTTGTGCAGTTCCTCGGCGATATCTTCGATACGCATGCCTTTGCTGGTGAGCAGCACGATGAGGTGATAGATCATGTCGGATACCTCATAACGGAGTTGCTCATGAGTTCCCGTACAGGCCTCGATGACAGCCTCCAGCGACTCTTCACCCACCTTTTGGGCGATGCGCTTCACACCGTCCTTGAAGAGTTTGGTGGTATAACTGCCTTCTGGCATCTCCTCATGACGCTTGTTGATGAAGTCCTGCAGTTCCGTGAGGAAGAGTAGGGGATTGCTCTCGTTGGTCTCACCCCAGCAGGTGTCGGTGCCAGTGTGACAGGTAGGACCGTCGGGATTGGCCTTTACCAAGAGGGTGTCGTTGTCACAATCCACCTTGATATCTACGAGGTGCAGGAAGTTGCCCGAGGTCTCTCCCTTTGTCCACAGACAGTTCCGCGAACGGCTCCAGAAAGTCACCTTCTGGGTGGCGATGGTCTTGTCGTAGGCCTCCTGGTTCATATAGCCGAGCATCAGCACGTTCTTGGTCTTGGCATCTTGTATGATAGCGGGCACGAGTCCACCATTTTTTTCAAAATCTATCTTCATATACGTACGTTTATTCCTTCTGATTTTAAATACTGTTTGAGTTCTGGGATAGGGATCTCTCCAAAGTGGAACACGCTGGCCGCCAGGGCTGCATCGGAGTGTCCTTCGATGAAGGTGTCGCGGAAGTGTTCCTTCTTGCCTGCGCCACCACTGGCGATAATGGGTATGGACAGATGATCGGCGAGTTCACGTAAAGCCTCATTGGCATAGCCTTCCTTCACACCGTCGTGGTTCATGGAGGTGAAGAGGATCTCACCAGCCCCACGCTCCTGTGCCTCATGAGCCCATTCGAAAAGTCCCCGTTCCGTACGTTCACGTCCACCTTTCAGATAACAGTGCCAGCCGTCTTCATCCAGTCTGGCATCGATGGCACAGACGCAGACCTGAGAGCCGAAACGGTTCGTGATCTCATCAATCAACTCTGGGCGACGTATGGCGGCACTGTTCACGCTCACCTTGTCGGCACCGGCATAGAGCAGACGCTCGACATCTGCCAGTTCATTGACACCTCCACCCACGGTGAAGGGGATGTTGATCTCCTGGGCCACACGGGTCACCATCTCCGTGAAAGTCTTGCGACCTTCGAAGGAGGCCGTGATATCGAGGAAGCACAGTTCGTCGGCTCCCTGCTCACTATAGGCCTTACCCAGTGCCACAGGATCACCCGCACTCCGCAGGTTCACGAAGTTCGTGCCCTTGACGGTCTCGCCGTCCTTGACATCCAGACAGGGTATTATGCGTTTTGCCAGTCCCATAACTCTTTCAGATTGATTTTTCCCTCATAGATAGCCTTTCCGAAGACGACGGCGGGGATGCCTGCTGCATCAAGGGCCATAATATCTTCTTTCGACGAAACGCCTCCGCTGGCTATCAGATGCAATTCCGGGTAGGTGTCCATCACCTGTTTGTAAAGGTCGATGGCTGGTCCTGCCAGGGTGCCGTCCTTCGAGATCTCCGTACAGAGCACATTCTTCACACCCGCATCCACATATTTCTTCAGGAAAGGCAACAGATCCTCGTTGGAATCCTCCTTCCAACCGTTGATGCTGATCTTGCCATGACGCACGTCGGCACCGAGGATCATCTTTTCTGCGCCGTATTTCTCCAGCCATCCCATAAACAACTCTGGCTGTGTGACAGCGATAGAGCCCACGGTCACCATCTTGGCACCTGCGGTAAAGGCCTTTTCGAGATCCTCGTCAGTCTTGATGCCACCCCCGAAGTCCACCAGGAGTTGAGTGTCCGTCGTGATACGACGGAGTACCTCATCGTTGACGATATGCTTCGACTTGGCACCGTCGAGATCGACCACGTGCAGACGCCTGAAACCGATGCGCTCAAACTCCTGGGCCATATCCAGAGGCTCACCATAGACCGTCTTCTGGTCGTAGTCACCTTTGGTCAGTCTGACGCACTGGCCGTTGATGATATCGATGGCAGGAATTAGTTCTATCATAGTTCGAGGAAGTTTTTGAGAATACGTTCACCCACCTTGCCACTCTTTTCGGGGTGGAACTGACAGGTGTAGAAATTATCCTTGTGCATCGAGGCCGAGTAGGGCAGGATATAGTCTGCCGTGGCGATGGTCTCTTGGCAAACAGGTACATAGTAACTATGTACGAAATAGACGTAGCCGCCCTCAATACCCTCCATCAAGGGAGATCTTGTGTCGTAAAGCCTGTTCCATCCCATGCAGGGCACCTTGTCCTCATGCTGCTCAGGGACGAATCGCTTCACCTCTGCGTCGAAGATACCGATACAGTCGGCATCACCTTCTTCTGAGTGCTTGCAGAGCAACTGCTGCCCCACGCAGATGCCGAACACGGGCTGCCTCAGGTCGCGGATCACCTCGTCGAGCCGTCTGGCCTTCAGGTAATCCATCGCCTCAGCGGCATGACCCTGTCCTGGGAAGAGCACGCGGTCTGCCTTTCTCAGCAACTCCGCGTCATCCGTCAGCAATGGTTCGATACCCATCCTTCGGAGGGCATTCACCACAGAGTAGATGTTTCCTGCGTTATATTTGACTATCGCAACATTCATATTCTTTCTTTTACTACGAATTTCACGAATTGGCTGCGCATAGCAATCATTCGTATCATTCGTTTCATTCGTAGTCCTTAACTAAATATTATTGTCTTATTCTTGTATGTCAGGATCTTACGCTGTATGTGCTTGCTAACGGCATGTGAAAGGACGATCTTCTCGAGATCCTTGCCTTTCAGCACCAGACTCTCGGGTGTGTCCTTGTGTGTGATACGCGTCACATCCTGTTCGATGATCGGCCCTGCGTCAAGTTCTGCCGTCACATAGTGGCTGGTGGCCCCGATGATCTTCACGCCGCGCTCGTAGGCCTGATGATAGGGCTTGGCACCGATGAATGCGGGCAGGAAGGAGTGGTGGATATTGATGATGTGGTGCGGATACTCGGCGATCATCTCGTCGCTGATGATCTGCATATAACGGGCCAGCACGATAAACGAGATATCCTCCTTCTTCAGCAGATCCATCTCAGCCTGTTCCACCTCGGCCTTGTTGGAGTGGTCCTTCTTGATGCTCCACACGTAGTAAGGGATGCCGAACTGATCAGCCACATAGCGCAGATCCTCGTGGTTAGACACGATACAGGGGATGTCGCAGTTGAACTCTCCAGCCTTCCAGCGTGCCAAGAGATCATAGAGACAATGGCTCATCTTCGAGACGAAGATCGCCATGCGGGGGCGCTTGTCACTATAGTAGAGGCTGAACTTCATCTGGTAGCGCTGGGCATAGAGCGTGGTGATGTAGTCGTAGAGTTTGTCGCGCGGAATCAGGAATCCGTCGAGTTCCCATTCTATTCTCATGAAGAACATACCATCTACCTTATCCACATACTGGTCCAGATAGACGATGTTTCCTTTGTTATCCGTAATGAACTTCGTGACTTCCGAAATGATACCCTGTTGGTCAGGGCAATGTAGGAGCAAAATTGCTGTTGTATCCATCTGTTCTCTTTGTACTTTGAAATTTCAAGGCGCAAAGGTACGAAAAAAGATTGGTATTTCGTGTCTTAATTCAAAGAAATCACAGATTATGCCTTAATTTCTTAAGAAATTACGCATTTTTATTCATCTTCACCCTCGGCAGTACGCAAAATGATGCTTGTGGCGCCAAGTGTGAAGAGCGTGCCGTCATTGATGATACGACGTTCTTTGGGGGAGAGTTCCACATTATCCACGAAGGTACCCGTGTTACTGTTGTTGTCCTTGAGGGTGTAGCGGAGATCACCTCGTTTGTCACGGCTGACGGTAATCGTACAGTGGTTCAGATCGACGCTGGGATCGACGGTCTCAAAGGTACAGTTGGCGGGATTGCCCTTCTGATAGCGGCCAATGACGTTGTCGCCCATGCGGAGGGGGATAACCTGTTTATAGTGGAAGACATTCTCGATGACGACGATGGAACCGCACCTCTGTTCGTTGGCATGCTCGTCGGGATCCTCGTCCTTCTGACGCTCACGGAGTTTGCTCACACCGATACGGATGCCGAACTCCTTGCCGCAGTCTGGACACTTGAAGACCAGTGACTGACCCTCTGCGTATTTCGTCTCGTCAAAGGTGATGTACTGGTCACATTTGGGGCAACGTACTCTCTTCATGGCGCAGGGTATTTATACACCCAAGCCTCTGCCAGTTCCTGGTGCTGATGAAGAGATCGCAGGGCGATATAGGCATCATTGGGTGTCTGGAAATTTCCACAGATAACACGCCTGACATCCTTATGCATATAAACTTCTGCACTGTCAATTCCTTTCTTCTTCAATAACTCGATAAAGGTCTGGGCGTTCTGCTTGCTGACATAACTGGCCAGTACGATGCAATAGCCTTTCTTGACAGTGTCCGTCTCCGCTTTCCGGACAACCTGAACCGTGTCTTTTTTCAGAATCGTATCCACCTTGACAGGCGTCTTTACAATGTCGTCTTTTTTGATGTCTATCTTACTGGTGTTCGTATCTTTCGACATCATGCCAAACAGGATGTTGCTGTTGATATTGCTGATCGTACGTGTCATCATCTCCGTCTTCCCAGTGGGGAGGGCGAGGATGAAGATGGCCAACAGGATGGCGGCAATGGCTACCGTATTTCTGATCCAGGAGTATTTGATCTTGACAACGTCCTCGTCGCCTTCATCCTCTTCCGCCTCATCGGTGGGCGCCATACCGAAAATCCTGGCTGTAGGAGTCTCCTCTTCCTGGGTTTCTTCCATGGCAGGAGCCTCCTCGCGCACCTCTGCCTTTCTTTGCAGGGGTTTCATCTCGAAGGAACCAAGGCCGTAGAGACTGGGACTGAGAATCCCGGCCTCACAGGGGGTGAACAGATAGTGCCCGTCTTCGTTGATGGTCAGGATGCCGATGTCATTCAACTCATACGATCCCTTGTTCTGTAAATGCATCTTCAACTCGTTCACCTCGTCTTCGATGCGCCGTAGGGCTTCAGGGTAACTGATGTCGTAGGCCTCGACGTATGATTGTGCCAACAAACTGTCGTTGATCTTGAGTTGCGGGTTGAAGCCGAGGGTACGTAATGGCGGGAGAAACATATTGTCGGCTTCGTCGTATGACGCGCTGACATAGTGCGCCATAAAACCTCCCAGTTCCGGGACGATGACGCAGTCGTTGCTCAGCAGAAGAATCTCAATATGCCTTTCCAGTTCAATCACGTGTGCAAAAGTACGGCTTTTTTATGAAATAAACAAATAAAAGAAACTTAAAATGTCAATAAAATCATTTTTTTACCGTATCTTTGCACCAAAATTCAGAACGATGGAATATATCAAGACCGAGATAGATGGTGTCTATATCATAGAACCAAAGGTTTTCAGCGATGCCCGTGGCTATTTCATGGAAGCCTGGAAGCAGAAGGAGTTCAATGAGCATATCGGTGAGGTGGATTTCATTCAGGACAACGAGTCGAAGTCTTCCTTTGGTGTGCTTCGCGGACTGCATTACCAGAAAGGTAATCTTTCACAGTCGAAACTCGTTCGTGTGATCAAAGGTAAGGTGCTGGATGTGGCCGTGGATATCCGCAAGTCGAGTCCGACCTTCGGTAAGCATGTCATGGTGGAACTGAGTGAGGATAACAAGCGCCAGTTCTTTATCCCCCGGGGGTTTGCCCACGGATTCCTGGTACTCAGTGAGGAGGCGATCTTTACGTATAAGGTGGATAACCCATACGCCCCACAGGCTGAGGCGGGTATCAGATGGAATGACCCTGATCTCGCCATCGAGTGGCCGATAGACCCTGAAAAGGTCCAGACGAGCGAAAAGGATTTGAAGCAAGCCTTGTTTAAGGATGCAGAAGTGTTTGAATAACAATTTATTATCGAATTAATATGAATATTGCAATTGTAGGAACTGGTTATGTTGGTCTGGTGTCAGGAACCTGTTTTGCTGACACGGGTGCCAACGTCACTTGTGTGGATGTCGATGAGAAGAAGATCGAACGTCTGAAGAGTGGTGAAATCCCTATTTACGAGCCTGGTCTCGATGAACTCGTCAAGAAGAACGTGGCTGCGGGCCGTCTGAAGTTCACGACGGATCTGGCCTCTGTGCTCGACGATGTGGAGATCGTGTTCTCTGCCGTAGGTACGCCTCCTGACGAGGATGGCAGTGCTGACCTGAAGTATGTGCTCCAGGTGGCCAGGACCATTGGCGAGAACCTGAAGAAATACGTCGTTGTCGTGACGAAATCGACTGTTCCTGTGGGAACAGCCAGGAAGGTGCGCAAGGCCATCGAGGACGAACTGGCCAAGCGTGGGGTCGATATTGAGTTCGACGTGGCCTCTAATCCGGAATTCCTGAAGGAAGGTAATGCCATCAAGGACTTCATGTCGCCTGACCGTGTGGTCGTGGGTGTGGAGAGCGAACATGCCAAGAAGGTGCTGACGAAACTCTATAAGCCGTTTATGGTCAATAATTTCCGTGTGATCTTCATGGATATCCCCTCTGCGGAGATGACGAAATATGCGGCCAACTCGATGCTGGCTACCCGTATCTCGTTCATGAACGATATCGCCAACCTCTGTGAGCGGGTGGGAGCAGATGTTAATATGGTACGCGCGGGCATTGGCTCTGACACCCGTATCGGACGAAAGTTCCTCTATGCGGGCTGTGGCTATGGCGGCTCGTGCTTCCCCAAGGATGTGAAGGCCCTCATCAAGACGGCAGACCAGAACGGCTATTCGATGGAGGTGCTGAAGGCTGTGGAGCGCGTCAATGAGAAGCAGAAGAGCGTGCTCTACGAGAAACTCATCAAGGCCTTTGGCTCTGAGGAGGCCCTGAAGGGCAAGACCATCGCCATGTGGGGACTCTCCTTCAAGCCTGAGACGGATGACATGCGTGAATCGACGGCCCTGGTGATGATCGGGAAACTGTTGGCCGCTGGCTGTGTGGTCCGTGCCTACGACCCCATCGCCATGGAGGAGTGCAAGCGCCGTATTGGTGACACCGTGACCTACTGCCGAGACATGTACGATGCCGTGCTCGATGCCGACGCCCTGCTGCTGCTCACGGAGTGGAAGGAGTTCCGTCTGCCTGGCTGGGGCGTCATCAAGAAGGCCATGAAGCGACCGCTCGTTATTGATGGCCGTAATATCTTTGATACGGAGGAACTGGAGGAGAACAGTTTCGAGTATCACTGCATTGGTAAGTAAAGTGGATGAGGAGAAAGACTACTATATTAATTCTGGCTGCTGTCCTGACATTGTTCTGTAATTGTCAGGGCAGTAAGTCAGAGCCCCCTTCGGAAGACAAGGGTGCCAAGGCCATGCTCCAGGGTATCTGGGTGGAAGAGGAGAGTAACGATGTGTCGATGCGTATCCATGGCGACACCATCTTCTATGCAGATACCACGAGTATGCCAGCCTATTTCATGATTATCGGTGATTCGCTGGTGATGGGCTCTGGCACATCATACGCCATTGTGAAGCAGACGCAGAACCTGTTCTGGATCAAAAACCAGAATGGTGACGTGGTGAAACTGCAGAGGAGCAACGATCCTGTGGATGAGACGGAGTTCGTGCATGACATGCCCCAGATCATGACCTACACCCATCAGGTGCAGACGGATTCCGTGGTGTTCTATGACGGTCAGCGCTATCACTGGTATATCGCCATCAATCCCACGAAGTACAAGGTGGTGAAGCGCACTTACAATGATGACGGCATGGAGGTGGAAAACGTCTATTACGACAATATCATGCATGTCAGCGTCTTCCAGGGGGCACAAAGGGTCTATTCCTCCGACTTCCGCAAGCAGATGTTCGCCAAACTGGTGCCTGAGGAGTTCCTCAACGAAGCAATCCTGGTGAACATGGAATATAGTCGTGCGGATGCCCAGGGACTATATTTCCATGCGACGCTATGCGTCCCTGACGGTGCGAGTTGTTATATGGTTGAGACGCGCATCAGTTACAAGGGACAGATGGCCATGCAGGTTGTCGAGTAGTAGCAGGACTATTCTTCCAGCCAGGCGTCGAGCAGCATCCTGGCAATCGAGAGTTTTTCGGGAATATCAGGCAGGTTGTCCTTACGGAACCAGCCGCCTTTGGCGATCTCGCTCGTCTGGAGATGGATATCGCCAGAGACGTAGTCGGCATTGAAGCCCACCATCAGTCCGCAGGGATAGGGCCAGGGCTGGGAACCGAAATAGCGGATGTCCGTGATCGTCACCCCTGTCTCTTCGAGGGCCTCACGGGCGACAGCCTCCTCCAGTGTCTCTCCGGTCTCCACGAAACCCGCCACCAGTCCGAAGAAGTCGCGCTTGAAGTTCTTGGCGCGCACCAGCAGCACCTCGTCACCTTTGTGGATGAGCACGATGACGGCGGTGGCCAGTTGCGGCCAGATCTCCTTGCCGCATTCCGTGCATTTCTTCGAGATGTCCGTGTCCATGCGCATGGGCGCGCCACAGACACCACAGTATTTCGTGTTCTGATCCCAGTAGAGCACTTCCTGGCACTTGCCGCCCTTCAGATAGAGCGGCCGCGGCAGTTTGTAGTAACTCTGGCGGAGGCCGCACATCTTGTAGCGGGGATCATCGGTGACGGGGGCATCGATGCGGTAGGTCTTCACGGGCGTACCGTCGGCCATGGGCGTGACGTTCAGCACGTTCGTCCAGGGCTTCACCGTCGTGGGAGCCTCCTCCCCGCAGGGGATGGTATAACGGCCGTCAGGAGTCTTTTCCAACAGCAGGTCTTCCTTGCAGAATACGAAATAATAGGTCTTGGCCATGTTAGTCTTTCTTTCCGAATAACAACTGACTGTCGCGCTCCAGGGCGGGCTTCACCCAGTCCTCGGGCACGAACTTCCAGTTCGCATTAGGCTTGGGATCCACGCTGCCCATGCGACGGATCTCCTCTGTCAGATAGTGGCGCTGGTCGCGGTCGGTATGGAAGAGCACGCGGCTGTCGAGGGAGTCCTGCGGGATGCCGGCACCAAGGGTCAGCAGTTCACCGCCGCCGTTGGCACGGTAACTGTTCATCGCCACCTTGTACCATTTCTTCTCGTCGAAGGGCTTGCCGTCCGACATCCTGAGGATCCTGACCTTCTCACCGTCGGGCTTCGTGAGGTCCACCTCGTAGTCGATGCCGCAGGCCGAGTCGAAGTTGAAGGTGTAGTACTGGAAGCCCGTGCGCTGCTGGTCTCCCTTCGAGGCATCATTCAGGCGCAGGGCGTGGTCCTCAGGCGAGGCCATGGTGTTGGTCCACATGTCATAACTGTATTCCAGGTGCTTGCGGATCTCCTCGCCCGTCATGCGGAGCACGAAGAGCAGGTTCTCGAAGCGGTAGAGTTTGAACATGTCGGCCATCGTTACGTCACCTGCCTGGATGGTGGTGTTGAACGACAGGGGCGCGTTCAGCGAGATGTCGGCCCCTGTGATCTGCAACTGCAGGTTGTGGATGAGGTCGGTGAAGGCGGCATTGCCGAAGAAACTCTCCCGCGTGTGGATGTCTGACTCGAAGCGACCGATCTTCTCGCTGACATAGGTCTTCACCTCGTCGATGTCCTTCTGGAAGTGGCTCATCATCTGCTCGTCGATGGCCTCATCCCTGACGCTGACGATCTCGCCCTGGATGTCCTTCTTCACCAGACGACCGTTCTCGTAGGTCAGTTCGACGACGGCCTCGGCGATGTTCTGCGCCCAACAGGAGGGGTCGATGATCAGCACCTGCTGGCCGTCCTTGTTGGTGATCCACTCGTTGTGCACCTGGTGGTCGTGGCCGAAGAAGATGATGTCGAAGCCGGGCACCTCACGGGCGACGGCCGCCGTGGCGTTCTCCTCATAGTCGGGGGTGACGATGCCGCCGTCCTTGCCGCTATGGAAGAGGCCGAAGATCAGGTCGGGGCGCTCCACGTCCTTCAGGTATTTCACCCATTTCCTGGCGCATGCTGTCATCTCCTCGAACTCCATGCCTTTCCATATCGACTTGTTCAGCCAGTTAGGGATGGCGGGGGTGAGCATGCCGATCACGGCGACCTTCACACCGTCGATGTAGTGGATGGAGTAGGGCTGGAGACCCTCGTAGATATTCTTCGGGTTGGCCTTGCCGTCGCTGCCCTCCTTGACGATGTTCGCTCCGAGGAGCGGACAGCGCACCTCGCGGATCCACTTGTCATACACCTGATGACCGGGCTCGATGTCGTGGTTGCCCACGGTCTCCGCGTCGTACTGCATGTAGTTGATCACGCGGGCGGCGAGGTTCTCGTCCTCGGGCATCACGTAGTTCGACCAATACACGCAGGGCTGTCCCTGGAGGATGTCACCGTTGTCGATGAGCAGCAGGTTCTCTCTGCCGAACTTCTCTCGCTCCTTATTAATATAGGTATTCGCACGCACGAGGGTGCCTTTCAGGGGCTTCCTCTCCATGAAGTCGTAGGGGAAGAAGTGCCCGTGTACGTCGCTGGTCTCGATGACCTTGAAGCGGACGGTCTTCGATGTCTGGCCTGTCACGGCGAGGGTGGAACATAGCATGACTACGGCAATGATTAATGCTTTTTTCATTGGTTTCTTATTTTTCTGCAAAGTTACGAAAAATTTTCCATACCACCAAATATTTTACGGTGTTTTAGGCACACTTTTTGCTGGTTTTTCCTTGAATTAACAATCAAGCGAAAAGGAGGATGAAAATATGGCATTTATAGACTATTACAAGATCCTGGGCGTCGATAAGACGATACCGCAGAAAGATGTGAAGAAGGCCTACCTGAAGCGGGCCAAGCAGTTCCATCCCGACCTGCATCCCGATGACCCGAAGGCACAGGCGAAGTTCCAGGCCTTGCAGGAGGCCTACGACGTGATCGGCGACCCCGAGAAGCGCAAGAAATACGACCAGTACGGTGAACAGTGGAAACAGGCCGATGCCTTTGGTGGCGGTGGCTTCGGCGGTGGTGCCGGGGGCGGCAATCCCTTCGGCGGCTTCGACTTCTCCAGTTTCTCCGGAGGTGGGGGCTTCAGTGATTTCTTTGAACAACTCTTCGGCCGTAAGGGCCAGCAGGGTGGGGGGTTCGGCGGTTTTCAGGGCTTCTCGTCGGGCGGCCCGGGCTTCGGCGGCTTCTCGGGAGGTGCAGGGCGTCAGGCGCGCACTCACTCGGGTGAGATGAACGCCAACGTCAGCATCGACCTCTATACGGCCCTGCTGGGTGGCGAGATCATCGTCACGCTCTCGAATGGCCAGAAACTGAAACTGAAGATCAAACCCGAGACGCAGTCTGGCACGAAGGTGCGTCTGCGCGGCAAGGGCTACGACCGTGGCGACGGCACCTTCGGTGACCTGATCATCACCTATCAGGTGAAGTTGCCGCAGAACCTCTCTGAGCGTCAGAAAGACCTGCTCCGCCAGATGCGCGAGGGCTAGTTTCTGAAATTCCGTGGCACTTTTCCGAAATTAAGCAGTGTTTATTTCGCGAAAAGTGCCACTTAACTCCGAGTAAAGCGGTGGTTGGATAACAAAAGAGGAGAAAAGCGGAAAAATCGTTGCAAATCAGGGGATTTGAAGAAAGTCTGAAGATGGATGAAAGCAGATGGCTACATCTAAAATACAGGATGAAGGAGAACTTTGGGTCTCTAAATCGTAACCAAATCCAGAGATTGTGAAAATCGCGGCAAATAGGTTACTTTCAGACATTGAAAAGACTGAAAATCAAGAGGTTTGACATAAAGAACCCACTTCGGTACAAGTTGCCGAAATTTGAATAGATTTGCGTATATATTGGACGCTCGGCATTGACTAATTTTGCAGACTGAAAGTTAAACGTAAAATTAGTGGTAAAATGAAGAGTACTTACAGCGTGATTTTCTACCTCAAGAGGGAGAAGTTGAAGAAGGATGGGACCTATCCTGTGATGGGTCGCATCACTGTGGATGGAACACAGTGCCAGTTCAGTTGCAAGGTGGACTGCAAGCCTGACCTTTGGGAAACCAAGGGCGGTCGTGCATCAGGCAAGAGTGT
>JAFRMM010000088.1 GCA_017430675.1 Prevotella sp. | reverse complement strand
GTATCCAGATTGGTCAGCAGATCTCCAACCGCATGATGAAGGGTATCAACCACGAACTGTTTGGTGAGGATTCCACGAAGACCATCTCCCTGAAGAACTTCATGGCCGGATTCATCGGTGCCGTGACAGGCAAGAAGGGTATGATGACCATGGAAGAGGCCCAGCAGACCGCTACGCTCAAGATGCAGGAGATCAAGGCCCGCGAACTGGAGAATACCTACGGTGCCAACAAGGAGGCAGGTGAGAAGTTCCTCGCTGAGAATGCCAAGAAGGAAGGTGTGAAGACCCTGCCCAGTGGCGTACAGTACAAGGTCATCAAGGAAGGTACGGGTGCCATTCCCTCCGACACCTCACTGGTGAAGGTGAACTATGAGGGTCGTCTGGTGAACGATACCATCTTCGACAGTTCCTACAAGCGCGGTGAACCCGCCATGTTCCGTGCTAATCAGGTAATCAAGGGTTGGACAGAGGCTCTCTGCCACATGCCCGAGGGTTCCATCTGGGAGGTCTATATCCCTCAGGAGCAGGGTTACGGCGAGCGTGCACAGAACAAGATCGATCCTTTCTCAACCCTGATCTTCAAGATCGAGTTGCTGGAGGCTAACGCTAAGAGAAAGTAATGAAGAAGACCATCATTGTAGCACTCGCTCTCGTGGCGGGTGCTTCTTTTTCCCCTGCCGAGGCACAACTCCGTAACAGTTCCGACTCCGTGAGTTATGCCGCAGGTATGATGATGACCAATGGTCTGGTGCCCTATCTGCTCCAGCAGAAGGTCGATACTGCCTATATGGCCGACTTCATGGTAGGTTTCAAGGAGATGCTCCAGAGTGAGAGCGATCCCAGGAAAGCCGCCTACGTGATGGGTATGAACATCGCCAAGCAGTTGACGTCACAGATGATGCCCATGTTGGTGAAGGATTACGAGTATGCCTCCGATTCCATCGTGCCTGAGAGGCTCTACAAGGGTTTCGAGGATGCCCTGATGGGCGACACCGCCCTGTTCACCACTGCCGCAGCCACTGAGTACTTCAACGCCAAGCAGCAGGTGGCCAAGGCCGCCAGGGAAGAGGCCCTCTATGGTCCCGTCCGCGAGGCAGGTAGGAAGTTCCTTGAGGAGAATGCCAAGAAGGAGGGTGTGATCACCCTGCCCAGCGGTCTGCAGTACAAGGTGCTCGTGAAGGGTGAGGGCGAGGTGCCCCAGGCTAATGATAAGGTGCAGGTGAACTACGAGGGCCGTCTTATCGACGGTACGGTGTTCGACGCCTCCGCCAAGCATGGCGACAAGCCCGCGGAGTTCACACCCGCACAGGTGATCCGCGGTTGGACGGAAGCCCTCACGATGATGCCCGTAGGCTCGAAGTGGCAACTCTACATCCCCTACGACCTGGCGTATGGCGAACGGGGGGCTGGCAATGACATTAAGCCATTTAGTACCCTGATATTCGACATCGAACTGGTAGGAATAGTGAAATAACAGGTTAGTGTGTCACGAAAGTGGCACACTTTTTTTAATTTTTTCCCGAAAAAGTTGCATTGTTCAATTATAATGCTTACTTTTGCTGACAAAATGTAACTTAATCGTGAAGAAATGGAAAAAATTGATCTTTTGGACAGGAAGATTCTGAGCATTTTGTCTAAGAATGCCCGTATCCCTTTCAAGGATGTGGCTGCCGAGTGTAATGTGTCGCGCGCAGCCATCCACCAGCGTGTGCAGCACCTCATCGATGCCAACGTTATCGAGGGCAGCGGCTTCGACGTCAATCCCAAGAGCCTGGGCTACTCCACCTGTACATACGTAGGTATTACATTGGAGAAGGGTTCGATGTATAAGGATGTGGTGGAGATGCTGAAGCACATCCCCGAGGTGGTGGAGTGCCACTTCACGACGGGTCCCTATACGATGCTCGTGAAACTCTACGCCCGCGATAACGAACAACTGATGGAGTTGCTCAATGGCAAGTTGCAGGGCATCCCCGGTGTGATGGCTACAGAGACGCTCATCTCACTGGAGCAGAGTCTGAAGCGCGAAATCCCCATAACGGTGGAGGATTAGAGGTGAGAGGTTAGAAGTGAGAGGTTTATGGCTGAAGCATTTGATTTAGAGGGGTGTCTCAGGGAGATCTATGCCCGCTATCCCGAGGGCGACGAGAAACCCGTCATCGGCATCACAGGCAATTACGGAGAACTGACGTGTAAACTGGCAGAGGGCTACTACAAGTCCGTGGTGGCTGCTGGCGGTGTGCCCCTCATCATTCCCCCCATCGGCGATAAGGATGTTATCCTGAATACCCTCTCCCATATCGATGGCCTGATCCTCAGCGGTGGTGGCGACTACGACCCCCACTGGGCTGGAGAGGAGCCCTCGCCCCTGCTGGGCACCATCAATGCCGAGCGCGACCTCCCCGAACTGCTCATCACGCGTCTGGCCTATAACCGTCAGATCCCCATCCTCGGCATCTGCCGCGGCATCCAGACCCTCGCCATGGCCCTCGGTGGACATGTGGCGCAGGATATTTCAGAGGTGAGGGGTGAGAAAAAAGAGGTTAGAGATATCCAACATTCGCAGGAGGCGCCCCGTGAAGAAACTACACATTCTGTGATAATTGAGGAAAATTCCATCCTCTTCTCCGCCTACAAATCATTTTTCTCACCTCTCACCCCTCACCCCTCACCCCTAACAACCCTCTCCGTCAACTCCTTCCACCACCAGGCGGTCGATGACCCTGGCGAGAAGTTCCGTACCATCGCCACCTCTCCCGATGGCATCATCGAGGCCATGGAGAGCACCGAGTACAAACCCATCCTCGGCGTACAGTGGCATCCTGAATGTCTGGGCGACGGACTGCCTATCTTCCAGTGGCTCATATCCGAGGCTTCTGTCTATCGTCAGGCCTGTCGCACCCACGACCGTGTGCTGACACTCGACACCCATTGCGACACGCCGATGCTCTTCCCCGAGGGCATCCGCTTCGACCATCGTGACCCGAAGATTCTCGTCGATCTCCATAAGATGGCGGAGGGCCGTCAGGATGCTACGATCATGGTGGCCTACCTGCCGCAGCCCACGGAGCATCCCACAGCCTACGCCGACGCCATCTTCGACAAGATAGAGGAGATTGTGGCACAGAACCACGACCATATCCGTATCGCCCGTACGCCCGACGACCTGTGGATGAACAAGCACCGGGGCCTGAAGAGCATCATGCTCGGCATCGAGAACGGCATCGCCCTCGACGGCCGTCTGGAGAACCTGCAGCACTTTGCGGACCGTGGCATCGTGTATATGACGCTCTGCCACAATGGCGACAATGATATCTGCGACTCCGCGTCGCGGAGCGAGCACACCCACGGCGGTGTGAGTGCCTTCGGTGAACAGGTCATCCGTGAGATGAACCGCTTAGGCATCCTCGTGGATATGAGCCATGCGGGGGAAAAGAGTTTCTACGATGCCCTCGACATCAGCAGCCAGCCCATCGTGTGCAGCCACTCCTCGGCACGTGCCCTCTGCGACCATCCCCGTAACCTGACGGACGATCAGATGCGGGCCCTTGCAGCCAAGGGCGGTGTGGCGCAGACCACGATCTATCACGGTTTCCTGCGCACGCAGGGAGAGACCACCATCCTCGATGTGATGGCTCATCTCGACCACGCCATCGACATCATGGGTATCGACCATGTGGGTCTCGGCACCGACTTTGACGGTGACGGTGGTGTGCGCGGCCTTGCCGACTCCTCGGAACTCCTGAACTTCACGCGCCAACTCCTCGCCCGCCGCTATAACGAGCAGGACATCCAGAAGATCTGGGGCGGCAACTTCCTGCGCGTCATGTCAAATGTTCAAAATGGAAAACGATGAAAAATGTCATTTATCTCATAGCCCTTTTGTCTTTCACCTCCTGTGGCTTCCGCAAGCAGACGGCGGTGACACAGGAGGTGCAGTTGCAGCCCGTGGGTCCCGTGTTCAGTGCCGACAGTGCCTACGCTTTCTGTCAGGCACAGTGCGACTTCGGTCCCCGTGTGATGAACAGCACCGCCCATGAGCAGTGTGCCCGTTGGATCGTCACGAAGTTCTCGGAGTATGGCCTGACGGTTACCGAGCAGCATGCCATGCTGAAGGGCTACGACGGCACCATGTTGAAGAGCACTAACATCATCGCCAGTTATCTGCCGGATGCTGACGACCGTATCCTGCTCTGTGCCCACTGGGACAGCCGTCCCTGGGCCGACAACGACCCCGATGCCGCCAACCACAGGAAGCCTGTGCTGGCTGCCAACGACGGTGCCAGTGGCGTGGCCGTCATGCTCGAACTCGCCCGAATTATTTCCTCCTCTGACACATCTCTAACCCCTCACCCCTCACCCCTAACCCCTCACCTTGGCCTCGACTTCGTCTGTTTCGATGCAGAGGACTGGGGCATCCCACAGTGGAGCGATGCCGCCGACGAGGGTAATACCTGGGCCCTCGGTTCCCAGTACTGGGCCGCCAACATCTCCCGTGAGATGGCCAGGCGCTATCGCTTCGGCATCCTGCTGGATATGGTAGGCGGTCAGGGTGCGCAGTTCTGTCAGGAGCAGATGTCGCTCTACTATGCCCGCGACATTGTCGATAAGGTATGGCGCGCGGCACAGGTGGTGGGCTTCGGCAGCACTTTCCCCATGCAGGAGGGCGGAGGCATCACCGACGACCATATCCCCGTGAACACGGTGGCGAAGATCCCGTGTATCGACATCATCCCCTATTATCCCGACTGCGAGCAGAGCAGTTTCGGTCCCACGTGGCATACCGTCCACGACGACATGTCGCATATCGACCTTACGACCCTCCAGGCTGTCGGCCAGACACTTGTCCAAGTCCTGTATTCAGAATAAAAAAATCCCCGCAATCGCGGGGATTCATTAGATCTGTCCTGCCTCGACCATGAGTACGACTCTCTCGGTGAGTCTATCCACGCCCTGCGGGTCGTACTCCTTTTTCAGTGAGGCGCCGAATCCCCAGGCAAACACCTGCCAGAATCCTGCGCGGATGGGTCCCATGAAGGCCTTGATCATGTCGTAGGATGATGAGTGGCACTCGCGGTCGATGAGTTTGATGAGCAGTTTGCCCTGCGAGTACGTCAATTTCTTCATCTTCGGCTTGTAGGTGCGGAAGATGTCATCTTCCACGCGCTTGATATGCTCCTGTTTGGCCTTGTCGTCAGGCAGCATGTCCAGAAATTCGGTGGTCTCTATGAGCATCTGTCGCGCCTCCTTGGCGATGGGCAGCACCTTCTTCACGTTGGTCACCAGTCGCATGTACGACTGCGCCTGTTTCTTGTTCTTGAAGGTGAGGGTGGGATAGACATACACGTTGTTCATCTCCATATACTGGATGCTGTCGCCCTCATGGAGCACCTTCCCCACCTTCACGGTGGGCACGAAGGTGGGCGAGTCCATCTCCGCGAGCACCTGCTCGGCGGTCATCCGCTCCTCCTGTGCCATGGCATCCAGGCACAGCAGCGTCCCCAGTATGAAGATCAGCACTTTCCGCATATCGGCTGCAAAAGTACGCCATATCTCCGAAAAATCCAAAAAAATCCTTGTAATTTACGGAGAATTAAATTATCTTTGCAGTCGAAACCATTAAACATCCCAACGACGTATGAAAAGAATCCTATTATCCCTCCTCCTCGTCTGCTGTACGCTGGCGTTGTCGGCCCAGGAAGCCATCCGGGTGAGTTACAAGGGCGCGAAGCCCACCATCAGCGACTTTGTCTCTGCCTTCATCACCACCAACAATGAAGATGACGAGGAAGGCGAGTACAACGAGTCGCTCAATGCCTTCAGTTCAGCCTGGCAGCGCCACCTCAAGGGTCTCCCGATGGAGAGCGATGAGGAGTTCTCCGAGACGCTCACCGCCGATGAGCGCAACGGTTACGTGTGCTATGAGTGCCGTCAGGATGGCGGCTGGCTGCTGCGCTGGGAAGCGTGCTACTGGAACGAGAGCGACGGCAGGCATAAACTCTTTGCCTACAACGTGTCGTGCTTCAAGGACGGGCATTACTCGCCCGGTCAGTACGACGGCACCCTCTTCTACCGTTACGACAATGCCACGAAGACGATGACCTGGTGCGAGGATGATCTGGGCTTCGAACGGCGCTTCAGCAATGATGACGGCGACTGGATATCCTATGCCCTGCCCCGCACTGGCAAGGACATCACCGTCACCACCTGGTACAAGAGCGGGCCCCGTCAGAAACTCCTCCACTGGAAAGGCCGCAAGTTCAGTTATTGAGCACAGCGGGGTCAGACCCCATTGTGTTCATTGTGTTCCTGCGCGACAGCCAGTGGTTTACCAGCGCGAAGAACAGCAGACAGAAAAGGGTGGGGCCGACCAGTACGAACGCATCCGGCTGGCTACAGATGCTGACAAAGGAATTCCAGAGCACATCGCCGACCAAGAACAGGAGCGCGGCGATACCTGTCAGCGACACGACGACCGTCGTGACAATGGCCATCCTGCGCTGGCGGCGCTCCTCCATGCGCTGTTCCTCCTGGATGCGGCGCATGGTGAGATACGGGAAGTTCGACGGCAGTTGCCTCGGCTCCTTGGGGACGAGGGCTTGCATCAGGGCACGGTCTTTAGTTGTTTGTTCCATGTTTCATCAGTAGATATAGTTTGCGACGGATACGATGTAGGCGCGTGGCTAATGTGTTGGGCTCCACATCGAGGATATAGGCAATGTCGTTGAGTGGACGACTGTCGTAATAATAGAGCGTGACGAGCGTCTGCTCATCGGGTTTCAAGAGGGAGATGGCGCGGCGCAGATCCTCGATATGCGTCTCATCGTCGAAGGTTTCATCGACTTCTGTGTCCGACAACTCGGGCTGGTCGTCGATGCTGAGATATTTCATGCGCCGTTTCCTCAGCCATGAGACGGCGGTGGTATAGGCGATCCTGCAGATCCATGTCGAGAACGAAGAGCGCCCTTCAAACGTGTCCAGTCGATTAAAGGCACGGACGAAAGCATCCTGCACCAGTTCCTCTGCATCTTCCTGCTGCGGCACCAGTCGCACCACGATGGCAAAGGCTTCCTGGCTGTAACGCTCCAGGAAATAGCCGAAGTCCTCGGCGTGACCGTCGAGGATTCGGGCTATCAGTTGGCTCTCGTCCGTCGGCATCAATCAGATCTGGAATTCGTCGGCTTTCTTTTCTTCAGGGTGTTCTGCCCTCCGCTCTGCCCGATATGACAGCAGCAAACCGATGCCCCCACAGATACAGATACAGGCCACATAGATGATGCCACCCACTACGCTGTGATAACGCCATGTTTTGTCGAAGTCGTATGCATACTGTCCGCCTGTAGCCATCAGATTGATGAAAAACCCGAAAAGGAATCCGCAGCCGACGCCCAGCATCAGCCATCCGATGCGAAGGCCTGTGAACTTGTTGCCGCTGCTGTAGAGGCTGATGCCTTTGAAATCGACGTTAGAGATCTCCGTGAGTTTGTTGATGAGCATCAGTCGCTCGCGTTTGTGAACGAACAACTCAACGACTTTGTAGATGCAGCCGAAAACGACGGCGCAAATCAGGGGTGCTGTAATCCAATCCATAGATGTAATGTTTTAAATTGTTATTGTTTCTTTTACTTGTCTCTACTCAGTTTGACGCATCTTTTGAGGTCATATTACATTTTTCCTGCAAAAATACGAAAAATAGTGGGAATAATGCCAAAATTGCGCTCTATTAGGACGAAATTAATTTTCATTTTCCTTTCAGCCGAGGCCTTATCAACTGATTGTCAGGCACTTCGGCTGAAAGGAGAATTTGAGGGTCTTTTTCAAACTAAGGCCCTTTAGCATTTTGGCGTATCTAAAAGTTTGTGCCAATCATTTTTTCCGTTTATCATGGGCTTGGGACAAAAAAATGGTGGCTCCGTAGGATAATATGGTGGCTCCGTAGGAAAATATGGTGGCACTATAGGAAAATTTGGTGGCACTATACGACAAATAAGCAGTGCTTTTTATTCCTAAAGCACTACTTTACCAACAAATTCTCGAGAGAATTCAACCCCAAGTAACCACATCTGAAAGCCTACTCACCACCTCCATTTCCCCTTTCAGTATAACAGACAGATTATCAACGTCTTACACCTCGGCTGAAAGGTAAATGAAAAATTTTTCTCCATTTATTTTGGCAAAAAGATTTGGTGATTTCGAGAGAAACCACTATCTTTGCGGCGATAATTTATGTTTAACCCCAAATTGAATTGCTATGGAAGATAGTTATTTGATTACTCCGCGAGAGATTGAGAGCCTCCTGATAGAATTAAGAGGCCAGAGAGTGATGCTTGACAGAGATGTTGCACATGTGTATGGTGTTGAGACCAGGAGGGTGAATGAGGCTGTAAAAAACAATACAGAAAAATTCCCGGAAAACTATTGTTTTAGATTGCAACCGTCTGAAAAACAGTATGTAGTCGAAAATTTCGACAACTTAAGAAATCTTGACAAATCACCTGTTGAGCCAAGAGCGTTTACTGAGCGAGGGCTTTACATGATCGCGACTATTCTTAAGAGTAAAAAGGCAACTGAGACGACATTTTCGATTATAGAGACCTTTGCCAAAAGTCGAGAAATAACTCGGAATATCCATGCTTTGCATCAAGAACCTGACAACAGTAGGCAACAGGGACTAATCAGAAGGACGGGAGAACTGCTTTCTGATATTATAGTGGATGAGGCAGACACGATGGAGACAGAATCGTCAATTGAGTTAAACCTGATGGCCATCAAGTTTAAGCATGTAGTAAAGAAGACGAAGAAATGAGAACTTTTTATTTGTTGGTTGCGCTGGTACTCGGAATGGGTGTCAGTGCGCAGGAGGCGCGGCCGTGGGAAAGGTATGTGAACGAGGTGATGACGCAGGAGGATGCGGAGTCGGAGGCATGGGAGGACACCTACGAACTGCTCTGTGAACTCGAACAGCATCCATTAGACATCAACGCGGCGACGCGGGAGCAGTTGGAGGAACTGCCCTTCCTCTCTGCCCGTCAGGTAGAGGAGATGGTGGAATATCTGGATCGCTACGGGCCGATGAAGTCCCTGAACGAGTTGCTGATGATCCAGTCCCTGGGCTATGCCCAGCGTCGGTTGCTCACCTATTTCATCTATGTGGGAGAGGAGAGGTCGGAGGGATTCCCGAGGGTGAGGGATATCGCCGGGTATGGCCATCATGAACTGATAGGTACAGGGCGCATCCCCTTCTATGAGCGGAAGGGAGACAAGGATGGCTATCTGGGTGATCCCTACCGCCACTGGTTGCGCTACCAGTTTGTTTATGGCGATGCCGTGAAACTGGGACTCGTCGGTGCGCAGGATGCGGGGGAGCCCTTCTTCACCCATCGTAATCGGTGGGGCTATGACTATTATTCGTTATATCTTCAGGTGCGGAACTGGGGACGGCTGGAGTCCTTGTGTCTGGGCAACTATCGGGTGTCGATGGGCATGGGACTGGTGATGAACAGTGAGTTCTCTTTGGGTAAGGTGGCGATGCTGCAGAATATGGGGAGGTCTGCCAATAGTCTGAGGGCCCATTCCTCGCGCTCCAACAATAGTCTGAGAGGACTGGCGGCTACGGTGGGTCTCGGCAGAGGACTGAAGATGACGGCCTTCGCCTCCTATCAGGCGATGGATGCCACCCTGAACAAAGACTCCACGGCGGCCACCATCCTGACTACCAGTTACCACCGCACGGAGACGGAGATGGCCAAGAAGAATAATCTCCATGCCCTGAAGACAGGCGGAAGCCTGAGATACGCCAGACATGGCCTCCGTTGGGGAGTGAATGCGCTCTATGTCCGTCTGGATAGGGAACTAAGGCCGAATACCTCCGTGCTTTACCGTCAGCACTATCCCCAGGGACAGGAGTTCCTGAATGCGAGTCTTGACTATGCTATAGTGAGACCTCGTCTGACACTTAGCGGGGAGACGGCGGTGGATAAGTCCGGTCATCTGGCCACGATCAACAGTGTGAGTGTTCGTCTGGGTGATGGTCTGAGCATCATGGCTCTGCAGCGCTTCTACTCGTATGCCTATAGTTCGCTCGATGCCCGGAGTTACAGTGACGGGGGGAGGGTGCAGAACGAGAGCGGCATCTATCTCGGACTCTCCTGGCAACCGTCACTATCTTTCCGTCTGGCAGCCTACGCCGACTATGCCTATTTCGCCTGGGCCCGGTATCAGGTGTCGCAGTCGTCCTATTCAGGGGACCATCTGCTGCAGGGTTCCTGGCAGTATCGTCACTGGAACTTCTTCGGGCGGTACAGGTTCCGATGGCGGCAGCGCGACAATGCGGATAAGTCAGGACTTGAGAACAGGTTTGAGCACCGCGGACGTCTCAGTGCGGAATATACGGGTGATGGCGGCTTTGGCAGTCGTACGCAACTTGACGGCGGCTATTGTGCATACGGGGAAGGTGAGTGGGGCGCGATGGTCAGTGAGAGCCTGTCCTATACCTACCGCTGGTTGCGTCTGAATGCGGGTTTCGGTTATTTCCATACCGACGGTTACGACAGCCGCGTCTATCTCTACGAGCGCGGGCCGCTCTATACCTATTCGATGTCTTCGTTTGATGGCGAGGGCATCCGCTACTGGCTGATGGCGAGGGTGAACATCGGGCAGCGCCTGATGCTCACGGCCAAAGTGGGAATGACGGATTATTTCGACAGATCGACCATCGGTAGTAGTTACCAGCGGGTGGATGCCTCGTCGCTGACGGATCTGGATGTACAGGTGAGGTGGAAGTTCTGAGTCTTACAGCAGACTGTGGTACAGGTCATAGACCTGTGCGGCCACGTCGTGGCCCTCGAAGCGGCGGATATAGTCGCGGCTGCGGCGGATGCGCTCCTCGCGGCCGTCGGCACCCCGGAGCACCTGACGGATGGCGGCGGCCATAGCCTCGGCATCGTCGGGATCGACGTAGAGGGAGTCGGGACCCCCAGCCTCCTCCAGACAGGAACCCGTACAGGCCACCACGGGTAGGCCGCTGCTGACGGCCTCGATAATGGGGATGCCGAAGCCCTCGTAGCGCGAGGGATAGACAAAGACCTCGGCGCCGGCATAGAGGGCTGGTAGTTCGGCATCGGTGACATTGTGACGGATTGTGACGCGGTGGCTCAGGCCGTGGGCCTCGGCGTAGGCGCTTACCTCGTCGGCATAGGGGGTGTGACGGCCCACGATCAATAGCGACAGGTCGTCGGGGAGATAGGGCAGGGCCTTGACGGCCAGGAGGATGTTCTTGCGGGCCTCGATGCTGCCGACGGAGAGTATATATCGTTTGTCAAATTTGCTTTGAGAATTTGACAAACAAAAATGGGGGGCGCAGGACTGGTAGATGACGGTGATGCGGGAGGGATCGACGGCGGGGGCGTAGTGGAGGATATCGCGCTTGGTACACTCGCTGATGGCGATGATATGGTCGGCCTCGCGCACCGTCTGGCGGAACTTCCAGGCGTAGATCTTTGTGTCGAGCCAGTGGTAGTACTCGGGATGGCGGAGGAAGATGAGGTCGTGGATGGTGACCACGCTCCTGATGCCGCTCTTACGGATGCCGACGGGCAGTTCGCCCGAGAGGCCGTGGTAGATCTCCACACCGTCGCGCTTCAGATCCTGAAGGATGCCGTGGCTGCGCCAGAGGGCTTTGCCCAGGGGCGTGGAGGCCGGATAGCGGAAACGGACGTCGGGGGTATCGGTGATCTGTTGGCGCAGGTCGTCGCGGCCAGGGGCGGGGGCGTAGAGGAGGATGTTCAGACCCCTCCTGAGGCGGGCAAGGTCGTTGACGAGCGTTCGGCCGTAGTTGCCGAGGCCCGTGGCGTTGCTGACTATGCGCTTAGCGTCGAGTCCGATGTTCATAGGCGCTTGAAGACGGTGCGGACGAGGATGAAGTTGGTGGGGACGGCGATGGCGAGCACGGCGATGGGCGCCAACTCGCGGCTGAGACCGAGCCACAGGAAAAAGTTGAAGAGCACGATGTGCAGGAAGTAGTTGACGAGATGGGCACCGCCGAAGCCGATGCCGTTCTTCGTTGAGGTCTTCTCCTTGAAGGTGAAGTGGGCAGAGAGGTAGTAGTTCACCAGGAAACTGAGCACGTAGCCGATGGTGTAGGCCACATTGACGTTGATCCAGTGCTGCAGGATCCAGTAGATGGCATAGTGGATGGCTGCCGCCGTGGTGCCCACGATGCCGAAGCGTATCAGTTCGCCCAGTGTCTCTTTCTTCTGCATATCTCCCGTTTTCTGGTGGCAAAGGTACTCAAAAAACCGAAAATCAACGAATAAATGGCATATTATTTTGTTTTCTCTTAAATTTGCTGTATTTTTGCAGACAAATTCTTGTGTCATGATATTACTGAGTTTTGATACCGAGGAGTTTGACGTGCCGCGCGAGCATGGCGTGGAGTTCTCGCTGGAGGAGGGGATGAAGGTGTCGGTGGAAGGCACCAACCGTATCCTCGACGTGCTGAAGGCGAACGGTGTGAGGGCCACCTTCTTCTGTACGGGAAACTTCGCCGAGAATGCCCCCGAGGTGATGCGGCGCATTATGGACGAGGGTCATGAGGTGGCCTGTCATGGTGTGGATCACTGGCAGCCTCAGGAGACGGACTTTGCCCGCTCGAAGGAGATCGTGGAGCAGGTGACGGGGCGCACCGTCTATGGCTACCGCCAGCCGAGGATGTTCCCCGTGGTGGAGTCGGAGATCAAGCGCGTGGGCTACCGTTATAACTCGTCGCTGAACCCCGCCTTTATCCCCGGGCGTTATATGCACCTGACGGCACCCCGCACGTGGTTCATGAAGGACGGTGTGATGCAAATCCCCGCCTCGGTGACACCGTGGATACGCTTCCCGCTGTTCTGGCTCGCCCTCCACAACCTGCCCGAGAGCCTCTACCATCTTCTGGTGAGGCGCGTGCTGAAGCACGACGGCTATTTCGTGACCTATTTCCATCCGTGGGAGTTCTACGACCTGAAGGCGCACCCGGAGTTCAGGATGCCCTTCATCATCCGTAACCACAGCGGACGGCAGATGGTGGAGCGGCTCGACCGTCTTGTCAGGATGCTGAAGGACCGCGGCCATGCCTTCATCACCTATACGGAGTTTGTGGAAAAGATGTGTGACCAATGATCAATCAATAATGTTCCAATGATAAGACTTGCTACAGTATCACCGTGTTATAATGAGGAGGAGGTGCTGAGGCACTCGGTGGAACGGCTCACATCCCTCTTCGAGCGTATGATCGCCGACGGACTGATCGCCGGTGACTCGATGATGGTCTTCGTCAATGACGGCAGTCATGACCGCACGTGGGAGATCATCAGCGAACTGCATGGGAAGAACAGGTTCGTGAAGGGTATTGACCTGGCGCGTAACGTGGGTCACCAGAATGCCATCATGGCGGGGATGATGACCGCCAGGGAGTGGGCTGATGCCGTGATCACCATCGATGCCGACCTGCAGGACGACATCGAGTGCATCCCCCAGATGGTGCGCCATTTCGAGCAGGGCAACGATATCGTCTATGGCGTGAAGGTGTCGCGACAGGCGGACCCCCTGATGAAGCGTATGTCGGCACAGGCGTTCTACAAACTGCAGAGCACGATGGGCGTGGAGAGTGTGTATAACCATGCCGACTTCCGCCTGATGAGCCGTCGGGCCCTCGACATGCTGGCCGACTATGGGGAGCGCAACCTCTACCTGCGGGGACTGATCCCCACCATCGGACTGCCCTCGACGACCGTGGATGACGTGATCGGCGAGCGACAGGCGGGCACGTCGAAATACACGCTCCACAAGATGATGAGTCTGGCGCTCGACGGTATCACTGCCTTCAGCGTCAAACCGATGTATGCCATCTTCACCGTGGGACTGCTGTTCCTCGTGGTGGCCTTCTGCATCGGTATTTATGTGGCCTACTCACTGATCGTGGGTACGGCTGTACAGGGATGGTCGTCACTGATCCTCTCCATCTGGCTCGTGGGAGGCGTAATCCTCGTGGCCATGGGTGTCACGGGTGTCTATATCGGAAAGATCTACAAGGAGGTGAAGCACCGTCCGCTGTATAACATCAAGGATATCTTAGACTAAAGGGATGCAGGGAGAGAAACTGAAGCGGATAGCAACTGACCCCCGCACCTTGCTGTGGTTGTGGATGATCGTCGCCGTGACGGGCATGACGCGCTTCGGCCATGGCAGGGAGAACAACTTCCTGATCTTCAAGCAGGTGTATTGGCACGTGGTGGAGAGACTGCCGCTGTATATCGAGTACCCTGCGGAATATTTCGACCTGAACCACTACGGCCCCACGTTCTCGCTGGTCATCGCGCCCTTCGCCATCCCGCCCACATGGCTCGGCATGCTGTTGTGGCTCGTGGCGCTGACCCTCTTCCTCTACGTCGCCATCCGCCATAACGTCTTTACGCGATACCAGCAGGTGTTCATCTACTGGTTCTGTATCCATGAACTGCTCAACGGCATCCAGATGCAGCAGTTCAACATCGCCATCACCGCCATCATCCTGCTGAGTTACTATTTCATTGAGAAGGAGAAGGACTTCTGGGCGGCGCTGATGATCGTGCTGGGCACGCTGGTGAAACTCTACGGCATCGTGGGACTGGCCTTCTTCCTGTTCTCCAGGCACAAGGGGAGACTGGTGGGGAGTCTGGTGTTCTGGGCGGTGGTGCTCTTCGTGGCGCCGATGGTGATCTCGAGTCCTGATTATATCGTCGGCCAGTATCACGACTGGTTCGTGTGTCTGGTGGAGAAGAATGCGGATAACATGTTCAGCCAGGGCACGAACATATCGCTGCTGGGACTGGTGAGGAAGATCTCGGGCTGTGCGGCCTACTCCGATCTCTGGCTTATCATCCCGGGTGTGGTGGCCTTCGCCCTGCCTTACCTCAGGCTGGGGCAATATCATCATGAGGCATTCAGGCAGACACTGTTGGCCTCGGTGCTGATGTTCACCGTGCTCTTCTCGACGGGTTCGGAGAACAGTTCCTATATCATCGCCGTGGTGGGCGTGGCCATCTGGTTCACCGCGGCCCCGTGGCAGCGCTCGAAGTGGGACATCGCCCTGATGGTCTATGTGTTCATCTTCTGTACGATGGCCCATTCCGACCTGATGCCGCGATTCGTGCGCGAGGAATGGATGAAGCCATACGGTCTGAAAGCCCTGCCCGTGGTGGTCGTATGGCTGAAACTGTGTTATGAGATGTGTGTGAGAGACTATGCAAGCAAGAGGATAGAGTGACATGGACAGGAGGATATCGGTGGTGATCAACACCTACAACGCAGCGCAGCACCTGCAGCGGGTGCTCAATGCCGTGAAGGACTTCGACGAGGTGCTCATCTGCGACATGGAGAGCACGGATGAGACGTTGGACATCGCCCAGAGGAACGGTTGTCGTGTGGTGACCTTCCCCAAGGCTGATCATCATAGCGCGGAGCCCGCACGTACCTTTGCCATCCAGTCGGCGGCCTGTCCTTGGGTGCTCGTGGTGGATGCCGACGAGATCGTCACGCCAGAGTTGAAGGACTGTCTGTACCGCCGTATCGGGGAGGCAGACTGTCCTGCGGGACTTTATATCCCCCGTCTGAACCAGTTCATGGGCAGGACGCTCACCTGTGCTTACCCCGACTACCAGTTGCGCTTCTTCATCCGCGAGGGTACGGAGTGGCCACCCTACGTACATACCTTCCCCAAGGTGAACGGACGGCTTGACTACCTGCCGAAATCGCACCGCGAACTGGCCTTCGTACATCTGGCCAATGACAGCATCCGCACGATCATGGAGAAGGATAATCGCTATAGCGATAACGATGTGGATAAGAAGACGGGTAAGCGGTATGGCGTCGGAGCCCTGCTGTGGCGCCCCTTCTGGCGTTTCTTCAAGTGCTACGTGATGGAGGGTGGCTGGCGCGACGGTGTCCAGGGCCTCATCTATGCGGGACTGAAGGGCGTCTATCAGTTCGAACTCGTGGCGAAGATCATAGAGAAACGTTATAACAACAAGGCATGAAGAAACTCTTGTATGGTTTGCTCTACGGCGTTTGGTTCGTCTTATCGCTGCTCCCTATGCGGGTTCACTACGTGCTGTCGGATCTGATATACCTCGTGGTGTATCATCTCATCGGCTACCGTAAGCCATTGGTGAGGCGTCATCTGGCAGAGAGTTTCCCGGAGAAGAGCGGGGACGAGCGGTTGAGGATAGAGCGCGGCTTTTACCATTGGTTCTGCGACTATCTGGTGGAGACGGTCAAACTGCTCACCATCAGTGAGCAGGAGTTGAAGCGGCGGATGGTGTTCAAGGGTACGGAGACCGTTGACGAGATCGTGGAGAGCGGACAGTCGTGTGCCGTCTATCTGGGGCACTATTGCAACTGGGAGTGGATCACTTCGCTGCCCTTCTGGGTGTCGCCCAAGGCGCAGTGCGGACAGATATACCACGCTCTGGAGAACCCCGTGTTCGACCGTCTGTTCCTGCGTCTGCGCCAGCGCATGGGGGCTGTGTGCATCCCCATGGCAGAGACCTTGAGGCGGCTGGCCGTCTATCGTCAGCAGCAGAAGCCCGTGGTCATCGGCTATATCTCCGACCAGGTGCCCTTCTGGAATAATATCCACCACTGGCTCGACTTCCTGCATCACGACACACCGGTGCTGACGGGTACAGAGCGACTGGCGCGCAGTGCGGGGCACGCTGTGTTCTATATGGACGTGCGACGGATACGCCGTGGCTATTACGAGGCGGAATTCAGGCTGATAGCCAGGGATCCGAAACAGACGAAGGACTATGAACTGACGGATGCCTACTTCAAGATGCTGGAGGAGTCGGTGAGACGGGATCCGCAGTGCTACCTCTGGACCCATAACCGCTGGAAGCGTACCCACGAGGAGTATAACTTACGTTACGACGAGGCCACGGGGCGCGTGGATATCACTTCTACCGTTGAGGAACTGAAAGCCAGGAAAGAACGATGATCTTCGTACACGATAAGGGCCGTATGGCCAATAACATCTTACAGTATGGGCATGTGTATGCCTGGGGCCGTGAGCATGGGCGCACGACGGTGTCGATGCGCTTCTGCTATAAGTATCCGTGGTTTCATATCTGTCATACATCGTACCATAACTTCCCTACCTACGCCTTCGCCAAGTATGCCGCCAAGTGGGGACTGATCTCCTCCGTGCGTTTCGACAGCGACGGTGCCGACTATAGCCATGAGGAGCAGATGATGCTCTCCAGACGGATGATCTGGGTGGGAGGATGGTATGCACGTTGGTATGACCTCTTCCTGAAATACAAGGCGGAAATCCTGGCGCTCTTTGCCTTTGACGAGAAAGTGGAACAGAAGGTGGCAGGGATCATGAACCCGGGAAAGGCACTTCGTCTGGGGGTGCATGTGCGCAGGGGTGACTATGCTACGTTCCAGAGTGGGCGCTTCCTCTATACGGATGAGCAGTATGTGGGCGTCATCCGACAGTTTTGCGCGCTGCATCCCGGCGGGAAGCCTCAGGTCTTTGTCTGTGGGAATGATCCGCAGTTGAACCGTGCGTATTTCACGGAACAGTTAAAGGATTGCGAGGTGGTCTTTCCTGACGGTAATCCTGCCGAGGACCTGTGTGTGCTCTCGCACTGTGATTATCTGATAGGGGCTCCCAGCACGTTCTCGCTGGTGGCTGCCATGTACCGTGACCTGCCCCTCTACTGGATAGAGGATGCCGCAACGGAACTGACGGATTCATCATTCCGGCGTTTCGACGAGTTATTCAGGAAGATCTGGTGACAGGCGGTCTTGCATCATCCGTGCCATGTATTGTTGGATGATGGCTTTCAGTTCGCGCTCCATCTGTGGCTGCTGTGGCACTCTTCCCACCAGGTTTTCCTGCATCAATGAGTCGCCGAGGGCATAGACGGCTTTCGTCTGTTCTCCGTCGAACTGGAGCACGTGCCCGTGTTTCACATATTGGTAGATGCCATTCAGGTAGTTCACGGCCCAGGTATCGTCAGGCTCCGTGTTCAGCAGGTCGATACCGAAGGCGAAGTAGGGCTTCGGATAATGGAGCATGCCCATGAGGGTGGGCAGGATGTCAATCTGTTGGGCGATCTTCGGTTGGATCTCTGGCTGGCGCTCGGAGTTGCCCGGCTCATATATGATAATAGGTGAGCAGAATCCGCCCAGGTCCGTCTCATAGTAGGCATGATCCGTGAGGTTCGTATGGTCGCTGGTGAGCACGAAGATGGTGTTGTTGAACCACGGTTCACGACTGGCCTTCTCGAAGAACCTGCCAATGGCCATGTCGGTATAGCGGATGCACTTGTGGATGATGATGCCCTCCTCGGGATAGGTGTCCTTGTATTTCTCGGGTACGGCGTAGGGATGGTGGGAGGAGGCGGTGAAGACGGCCGTCATGAAGGGCTCCTTCATCTCCGACATCTTCGTGGCGTAGTACTGCAGGAAGGGCTCGTCCCAAATAGCCCAGGTGCCGTCGAAATCGTCGTCACCGCCGAAACGACTGTCGGCATTGTAGTCCTCACGACCGTAGTACTGTTGGAAGCCCGTGGCGCGGGCAAAAGCCTGGAACCCCATCGAACCGCGCTGGGCTCCGTGGAAGAAGGCGGTCTCGTAACCCTCGGCAGAGAGCAGTGAGGCGATGCCGCTGACATGGTTCATCGAGGCGGGGGTGAGGAAGAAGGGCTCCACGAACATCGGGATGCTGGAGAGTATCGAGGGCATGCCGTCGATACTCTTGCGCCCATTACAATAGGAATGGCTGAAGGTGATGCTACGGGCAATGAGCGAATCCACGCAGGGGGTATAGCCCTTGTAGTGGCCATTCTCCAGCGACCTGTTAAGGGCACCGATGTACTCACGGCCGAAACTCTCGACGATGAGGATGACCACGTTCTTCCTAGGGGAAATAGAATCCCTAGGATTCCTAGGATCTCTAGGATGGTGAATAGGGGAATATACGGCCTCGAGCGTTTCGTCGGAATTGAAGTAGTCGGGCACGACGAACACATCCTTGCCGATGGTACGGTAGAGCGAGAAGGGGGTATTGAGCACCAGTGCTGCCTCCACGGGACGGTTGGTGTATTGGTTGGCGTTGCTGATGGTGATGGGGCGCACGGCTGTCGTGAAGCCGCCACGGATGCCGGCCACCACGAAGGGAGCGGCAGAGGCCAGTGACAACAGCATGGCCACGTCGTAGTGCCACCAGCGGAAGAGACCCGTCTTCAGACCACTATGGCGGTAGAGCCGATACAACGCCCAGACGATGAGGATGAATATTATGACAAGGTAGAGGTGGCGGACTGTCTCCGTAAGGAAGATGGAACCGAGGTTCCCCTCGTTGGAGAACTCGCTGAAGACGGTGGTCGTGGTGCGCCGCATGGTATAGCGGAAATAGACGGCATCACAGAGGTTGACGGCGAGGGCGAGACCGTTGATGATGACGAACACCCAGCGGCAGAACTGTTGCCAAGTGCGCGTCTCCTTGCCATGCCAGGGCAGGAGCATCAGAACGATATAGGGGATATTGGTGACAAGGATGGCGGAGGTGTCGAAGACGAGGCCGCCACCCAGCATCTCCAGCAGATGGGAGAAGGTGAGTCCCTGCTCGAAGTAACTGAGGTTTACCAGCAGATAGACGATGCGTGCCAGGAAATAGACCACGAGAGCCATCAGCAGGTTGTGGATGGTGGCCGTGAGCGGGGCGAGGAGTCCAAATCGTCGGAAGTCTTTCATACGTCACTGATGAGTTCCTAATGCTTTCAGGTCGGCAGTGGTAGCCTGAAGGATGGCCTTGCCCATGCGCTCTAACCGCCCGATATCGCTGCTCTCGTTGGTAATGATCTGGTGGGAGTCGAGGTCATAGACCATGAAGCCCGTGGAGTCGGCAATAGAGAAACCGTTATTGTAGTTATGCACGGCGAAGGGATATTGATAGGTGGTGCTGAGCACGTCACGGCTCCAGGTGAACTCTTCATGCGGTAGTCCGAGTTGAGAGAGTAGCGTGGCAGCAAGGTCTGTCTGGTTACAGAGTTGTGTGATCCTGCGTGGGCCTTTCACAGCACCGCCCACCCATACCATGGGAATCCTGTTGCGCTCACGTAAGGCCTCTGACATCTGTCCGTAATCGAGACTGTGGTCTGGCAGGATGATCACGAGCAGATTCTCCCACTGCGGACTCTTCTTCAGTTTGTCGATAAAGTCGCCGAGGCAGTAATCCAGATAGTAGAAGGCGTTGGGAATCTCTTCGTCGAGTTGTTGCAGAGGCACGTCCCAGGGCTCATGCGAACTGAGCGTAGAGAAGCCGTAGAGATAGTGCTGCGTGGGATCGGCAGCCATCATCTCGTCGTATAGCGTCTGGAAGGTGATATCGTCGCGCACGCCCCACTTGGCAGAGTTCTGTTCTTCTGTCGTATAGTCGGCTTTCCATGTGAGTTCCTCCCATCCGGTGGCAATGAGGTAACTGCGCATGTTGGTGAAGTTGATATCGCCACCGTAGAGATAGGAGGTATGGTAGCCCTCTCGCTGAAGGACGGCGGCAATGCCTGGCAGGGCATTGGTCTTCTTGGGCATCTTCATCACTGACGAGGTGGGGAACGATGGATAGCCACTGTAGGTGCTGACGGTGCCACGGTCTGTGCGCCAGGAGTTGGCATAGCAGTTGGAGAAGTCGATACCCTCTTTCTTCAACTGTTGCAGACGGGGCATGGCGCTGGCAAAGACCTCGCCCGCACTCTCCATGAGCACGATGACGATGTTGGGGCGTTGTGTCGTCAGCAGGGTGTCGGGGGTGTTGGCTCCCGTGGGGTAGAGTCCCTCCATCAGCCTGTCGCACTCCTGCTGGGAGAAAAAGTCGTAATCCACGATGTTGCTGGCTGTCTTCTCGAATGAGGAAAGGAAACTGAACACGGGATTGACGGCGGAGTGGTTTAGGAATTGGTTCTGCGAGAAATACACCTGTCCGATGTTCGTCGTAGATTCATCCAGTCCGCCGCGGATGCCGATGATGAACACGGGGATCAGCAGAAGGTTGGCCAGGGTGGCCGTCTTACGGTGGCTGGTCTCCTTCGTCCAGAAGGGAATGGCGGTATATAGACGGTAAATGACAAAGGCTCCTATGATAATGGCGAGGAGGTGGAGGGTGATATAGAAGCAGGAGACGCTGGCACCAGCCTCAGCGGGGGTCTCCAGATATTGCAGACAACTGGCATCGAGTTTGAAGCCCCAGAAGGGATAGAGACTGGTATCGGCCACGAAGGCCAGCATCAGCATCACGGCCACGATACCATAGTAGATACGCAGGATCGTCTGGAGAGGTCTGACATTCCACCAGTAGGAGATGGCGACGATGAGAAAGGGGATGATCAGGAAGTAGAGACTGGTGGAGAAGTCGAGTGTAAGACCATGCGTGATGACATCCCACATATCGCCTGTTGTAAATTCATGTCCCTCATGGCAAAGGAGCATAAAGGCCAACTTGGCGACGATGAACACCACCATCGTTAAAAGATAGAACTTGACCAAATATTTCATTCGCGCAGCCATTCCCTCCATTCCCTTTTCTTTAGCCCAAAGATCCTTAGACCTGTTGCATCTCGTGTAGTTTTTTATAATATCCGTCAATCCCCAGCAGTTCCTCGTGGGTGCCACGCTCCACGATACGGCCCTCATGGAGCACGCAAATCTCGTCGGCATTCTTGATGGTGCTCAGGCGGTGGGCGATGGCTACGGTGGTACGGGTCTTCATCAGTCGCTCCAGGGCATCCTGCACCAGTCGTTCGCTTTCGGTGTCGAGGGCGGAGGTGGCTTCGTCGAGGATGAGGATGGGCGGGTTCTTCAGGATGGCACGGGCGATAGAAACACGCTGACGCTGTCCGCCGCTGAGTCGTCCGCCACGGTCTCCGATGTTTGTCTCGAAGCCTTGCTCCGAGGCCATGATGAAGTCATAGGCATTGGCGATCCTGGCGGCTTCCTCGATCTGCTCCAGAGAAGCGTTGTCCACGCCGAAGGAGATATTGTTGCGGAAGGTGTCGTTGAATAGAATGGCTTCCTGATTCACGTTGCCGATGAGTTGGCGCAGGTCGTGAATGCCGAGATCCTTCACGTTGATGCCGTCAATGAGCACCTCACCCTCCTGTACGTCGTAGTAGCGGGGAATGAGATCCACAAGCGTGGATTTGCCGCTGCCGCTCTGTCCCACGAGGGCAACGGTCTTGCCTTTCGGGATGACGAGGTTGATGTCGCGGAGCACCCACTGCTGGTCATATTTGAAGGATACGTGGCGGAACTCTACCTGGTGCTCGAAACTGTCGATGTGCTTCGGATGCTCAGGTTCCTGGATGGTGCTCTCCGCCATCAGGATCTTATCGACGCGTTCCATCGAGGCTAGCCCCTTGGGGATGTTATAGCCCGCCTTGGAGAAGTCCTTCAGAGGGTTGATGATGGAGTAGAGCATCACCATATAGTAGATGAAGATGGGGCCGGAGAGCGTGTGGTTATTCAGTACGAGCACGCCGCCGAACCACAGGACGATGACAATCATGATGGTGCCCAGGAACTCTGACATCGGGTGGGCTGAAGACTGGCGGATGTTCACCCGCATGATATCGTTGCGGTAGGCAGAGTTGATGCGGTCGAAGCGGCGGTTCATCTTCTCCTCAGCGATGAAAGCCTTGATAATGCGGAGACCGCCAAGGGTTTCCTCCACCTGACTCATCGTGTCGCTCCACAGAGCCTGGGCCTTGATACTCTGGGCTTTCAACTTACGGCCTATCCAACCCATGAACCAGCCCATGATGGGGACGATGATGAGCGTGAACAGGGTGAGTTCCCAGGAGATGAATATGAGGGCAGCGAAATAACTGACGATGAGGATGGGGTTCTTGAACAACATCTCGAGTGAGGCCATGATGGAGTTCTCTATCTCCTGCACATCACCGCTCATGCGGGCTATGATGTCGCCCTTGCGCTCCTCGGAGAAGAAGCCGAGGGGCAGGGAGGTGATCTTCTGATAGAGTTTGTTGCGGATATCCCTTACCACACCAGTGCGGATGGGGATGATGGTGGCTGCGGAGAGGAAATAGGCTCCTGTCTTCAGGAAGGTCATCACGCCCAGGAACAGTCCGATGAACAGCAGTGTCGTGGTCTGGCCCCATTCAGCAATGAGACCGTTGACGTAGTAGTTCATGTTGTTCATCAGCACGGCCTGGATATTGCCCCAGTCCCATGCCATCAGTGAGGTGGCGGTCTCGGCATCGCTCGTCTGGAAGAGGATCTGCAGGATGGGGATCAGGGCGGCAAACGAGAAGATGTTGAGCACTGCCGAGAGGATATTGAATACCACTGACAGCACGAGGTATTTCCTGTAGGGCGGCACGAACCGCCGCAGCACGCTTAGAAACTCTTTCATACTTCTTCTCCAAATAAGGTTGCACTTGTTGAACCTGTGATCCTGATGCGGATGGTGTCGCCAATATGATGGCCGTTCTTATCGAAGACCGCCATTTTGTTCTGCTCCGTGCGTCCGCAGAGTTGCTCACGGCTGCGCTTGGAGAAACCCTCCACAAGCACATTGAACTCATGACCCTCGTCTTTCTTGTTCTGGATGGCCGACATCTCCGTCTGCAGGGCGATGAGTTCGTTTAGGCGGCGGATCTTCACCTCCTCAGGCACATCGTCGGGCAGGTGTTTCGAGGCGTAAGTCCCTGGGCGCTCCGAGTATTTGAACATAAAGGCGGAGTCGTAGCCCACCTCACGCATCAGCGAGAGCGACAACTGGTGGTCTTCCTCCGTCTCAGAGCAGTAGCCCACGAAGATGTCCGTAGAGAGTCCGCAGTCGGGGATGATGCGGCGGATGGCATTGACACGGTCCAGATACCACTCGCGGGTGTATTTGCGGTTCATCAGTTTCAGGATACGGTCACTGCCGCTCTGCACGGGCAGGTGGATATGCTTGCAGACATTCGACATCTCGGCAATCACGCGCAACGTCTCGTCGCTCATGTCCTTCGGGTGCGAGGTGGTGAAGCGTACTCGCATAGTTGGTACTTCCTCCGCCACGCGGCGAAGAAGATTAGGAAAATCTAGGGATCCAAGATGTCCTAGGGATCCTGGGTCTTCTATGTGATAGGAGTTTACATTCTGTCCGAGGAGCGTCACCTCCTTATAGCCCTTGTCCCTCAGGTCGCGTACTTCTCTTAAGATGCTCTCTACGTCGCGGCTCCGCTCACGGCCTCGGGTGTAGGGTACGATGCAATAGTGACAGAAATTATTACAGCCACGCATGATGCTCACAAAGCCTCCGATCTTATGGCCCAAGCCAATACGCTGTGGTATCACATCTTTATAGGTCTCGCTCGTTGAGAGTTCGATGTTCATGGCCTTATGGCCCGTCTCTGCCTGTGCGATGAGATCTGGCAGTGAGAGGTAGGTATCAGGTCCTGCCACGAGGTCGCAGTGGTGGTTCTCTAACAAATCTTGCTGGGCCCTTTCCGCCATACAGCCTAATACGCCGATGATTAACGGGGTATTTGTCGTCTTCAGCCTTCTACGGCGCTCAGCGTCAAGTGCCTCTAAACGGTGGAAGATTTTCTGCTCGGCATTGTCCCTCACGCTACAAGTGTTCAGGAAGACGGCATCTGCCTCTTCCATGTTCTCCGTTGTCTCGTAGCCTGCCATCTGCATCACGGAGGCCACCACCTCCGAGTCTGCCACATTCATCTGGCAGCCGTATGTCTCTATATACAGTTTCTTCATTCTGGCTGCAAAATTACAAAATTATTATGCATAATGGATGGTTAATTAGGATTTATTTAGTACTTTTGCACCCAAATTCAAGGAAAATGCCAATTATAGGAGTATCAAAGACTACGTTCCTGACGGAATTGCGCGACTATGTGACGATCTTTATCGCCATGATGTCGTATTGTATTGGATGGAATATCTTCCTGCTGCCCAACAATATTACCACAGGCGGTGTGCCTGGTATCTCGTCCATCGTTTTTTGGAGTGTGGGCATCCCTGTGCAGTGGACATACTTCGGCATCAATGCCATCCTCCTGATAACTGCCCTGAGGATTCTGGGTTGGAAGTTCTGTGTGAAGACCATCTATGCTGTGATGGTTCTGACCATCGCCACGACCTGTGTCAATGCCAACTATCATGGCCATCTGCTTCACGACGAGCCTTTCATGGCTTCCATCATCGGTGCCGTGTTCTGTGGCTCAGGTGTGGGTCTTGGCTTGGCATCAAATGGCTCTACGGGAGGTACGGACATCATTGCGGCCATTGTCAACAAATACCGTGACATCTCCCTTGGGCGGGTGATTCTGATCTGTGATGTCATCATTATCACTTCGTCATATCTGGTATTAAAGGACTGGGAGAAAGTGATCTATGGCTATGTGGTTCTCTATGTGACGGCTTTCTGTATCGATCAGGTTGTGAACAGTCGAAGAAGTTCCGTGCAGTTCTTTATCATCTCTGACAAGTACAAGGAAATTGGCGAACGTATTAACCGTGAGCCCCATCGCGGCTGTACGGTCATCGATGCCCAGGGTTTTTACTCGGGCAAGGATGTGAAGATGTTGTTCGTATTAGCCAAGCGCCGCCAGAGTGAACTCATCTTCCGTATCATTAACGATATTGATCCACATGCTTTTGTCTCGCAGAGTGCCGTCATCGGTGTCTATGGCGAGGGCTTCGATCACTTCAAGGTTTCTTCTAAGAAGACAAAGAAGACGCTACTTTAGACAATGGGCAGTGAGATACCGCTGATCTTCTGATAGACCTCGAGGGCATAGATATCCGTCATGCCGCTGATATAGTCGATGACGGCCATGAGACGGGTCTCGAGATCGGGTGCGCTGATGTCATATTGACTCGACACGCGGCTGATGAGGTGCTTGGAGTAGAAACGGTCCGAATGGACGGCTGCTTCAATGAATTTCTCCAACAATGTCTGCATGATCTGATAGCCGGAGAGTTCTACGTCGATCACAGGACGGCTCTTGTAGATGCGGCTGACGGAGAACTGGATGCAGTGCTGGTAAGCCTCCTGTTGCAAGGCGCTGATATGGTCAATGAGGCTGCCCTGGAACGTGCCGCTTAGGATGTCGTCCTCATGTTCCACGAAGACACGTACACATTCGTTTTCCAGTTTGCCAATGACACAGGCGCGCAGATAGACCACCTTTTCGTTGTCATCGGTAACGCCTTCCTCGATGAGACGCTGCTGGATATGTTGCTGGTTCTCCTCGTCGAAGAAACCCAGCAGAAGTTTCATGGTCTCTTCGTATGAAATTATTTTAAGTTTGTGAGCATCCTCGATGTCCATGATCTCGTAGCAGATATCATCGGCAGCCTCCACGAGATAGACCAGTGGATGACGTGCGTATTTGAGTGGTTCGCCAATATTAGACTGGCATATTATACCGAGTTCTTCGGCGATGCGGCGGTAGTTGTCCTTTTCTGTCTCGAAGAAGCCGAACTTTCCCTTCTTGCCAGAGGCAGTGGAAGAGAACGGGTATTTGACGATGCTGGCTAGCGTGGAATAAGTCATGACAAAACCGCCAGTGCGACGGCCCCGGAACTGGTGAGTCAATAGGCGGAAGGCGTTGGCATTGCCCTCGAAATGGGTGATATCGCTCCAGAACTGGGGGCTTACCTCGCGTTGTAACTGGCTTCCAACTCCTTCGGTGAAGAAGGCCTGAATGGACTTTTCACCACTGTGGCCGAAAGGAGGATTTCCTAAGTCGTGGGCCAGACAGGCGGTGGCGACGATCTGTCCGATCTCCTGGAAGAGCGTGTCCTTCAGTTCGGGATGTCTCTTGGTCAGTTGTCGGGCCACGTCATTGCCCAGCGACATGCCAACGCTGGCTACCTCCAGTGAGTGCGTCAGGCGGTTGTGTACGAAGATGCTGCCAGGGAGCGGGAAAACCTGCGTCTTGTTCTGCAATCGACGGAAAGGAGCGGAGAAAATCAGACGGTCATAGTCGCGTTTGAACTCCGTGCGGTCATCATGACGCTCGGGGTGGCGGTGCTCCTGTCCGAGCCGTTTGTTTGAGATAAGTTGCTGCCAATTCATCATAACTAAAGTGCAAAAGTAATGAATTTCACCTAAAAAACTACATTTTTTACGGAAAAATGTGGCTGTTTGAAGAGAAATCATTAATTTTGCACATTGTTTAATGGGAATTTAATCGGAATGATAGAAATAAAAGTCGTTAACAAAGGTCATCAGCCTTTGCCACAGTATGCCACAGAACAGAGTGCTGGCATGGATCTGCGTGCCAATCTGGATGCGCCTGTCGAACTGAAGCCGATGGAGCGCAGACTGATTCCTACAGGACTGCATATCTCGTTGCCTGTGGGCTATGAGGCACAGGTGAGACCCCGTAGCGGACTGGCTCTGAAGAAGGGCATCACGGTGTTGAATACGCCAGGCACGATCGATGCGGATTACAGGGGTGAGATCGGTGTAGTGCTGATCAACCTGTCGCAAGAGACGTTTGTCGTGGAGGATGGCGAGCGTATTGCCCAGATGGTGATTGCCCGTCATGAACAAGGTGCATTCATCCCTGTGGAAGTGCTTGACGAGACAGAACGCGGCGAAGGCGGCTATGGGCATACGGGAGTGAAGTAGTTTAAGTTGATAGTTGATTACATGATACGCAGATTGTTCATGATGTTTTGGACATTGGCTGGTTTGGGACTGGCCAGTGCTCAGGACGTATCAACTTTAGACCCAAGGACCTACGACCAATTCTTCATGGAGGCAATGGTGCAGCGGCAGAAAGGAAACAACGACGCGGCCTTTGACCTCCTGCGCCATTGTCAGGAGATCAACCCGGATGCCCCTGAGGTCTATTATTTCCTCGCCCAGTATTATGCTGCCCTGCGGAATACCGAGAAAGCGACGGAGTGCGTGAAGCGTGCCGCTGCCCTGAATCCTGACAACGAGACCTATATGGAGACTCTGGCTCATGCTTATATTCAACAGCAGGACTATGCGAGTGCCATTCCTGTCTTAGAAGGCATCTATGAACGTAACAAGGAGCATGAGGACTTATTGGAGATGTTGTTCCAACTCTATCAGCAGGTGGAAGACTATAAGCATGCCATCGGCATCTTGGAGCAATTGGAGCAGATAGACGGAAAGAGTGAGCGGCTCTCGCTGGCAAAAAGTGAGATATACAGTCGCATGGGTAACAAGAAGGCTGCCATCGCGGAGATGGAGTCGCTGGCCAAGCAGTTCCCTAACGACCTGAACTGTCTGGCCATGTACGGGGATGCCCTGATGATGAACGACCAGACGAAGAAAGCCCTGGCAGTCTATGAGAAGGTGCTGGGACAGGAGCCCGATAACAACAGGGTGCTGATGTCGCTGCGCACCTACCATCAGTCGCAGGGAAACTGGGCTGTGGCCGACTCTCTGACGGAGCGGGTGCTGCTCAGCAGGAACGCTACTTCCGAAGAGAAGATCCATCTGCTGCGGCAGGAGGTGACCGCCAGTGAGAATCAGGGCGGTGACAGCACCCGCGTACTGACCCTTTTCAAAAAAATGCTTGCACAGCCGCAGACCAATGCGGAGATGGCCATCCTTTGTGCCTCTTATATGAACTCCAAGCAGATGCCGAAGGATAGTATCGCCAGAGTGCTGGAGAGGGTGCTGACGATTTCCCCGGATCATGCGGGTGCCCGTCTGCAATTGGTGGGATATGCCTGGGAGGCGGATGACCTCGACCGTGTGATTACACTCTGTCAGGAGGCTCGACAGTATAATCCTGACGAGATGGCTTTCTACTACTATCAAGGCATCGCCTATTACAAGCGCGACAGTCTGGATCAGGCCCTGTCGGCGTTCCAGAACGGCATTGGAGTCATCAATGACGACAGTAATCCAGAGATTGTTTCCGACTTCTATGCCGTGATGGGCGATATCCTCCACCAGAAAGGCATGGCAGAGGAAGCCTTTGCCGCCTACGACTCCTGCCTCCAGTGGAAGGATGATAATATCGGCTGTCTGAACAACTATGCCTATTACCTCAGCGAACGGGGCGAGCGGCTGAATGAGGCCGAGGAGATGAGTTACAGGACCGTGAAGGCGGAACCCAAGAATGCAACCTATCTGGATACATACGCCTGGATTCTCTTCATGCAGGAGAGGTATGCTGAGGCAAAGATATATATTGACCAGGCCCTGCAGAATATGGAGGATTCACTGGGCAATGAAGTGATTGTCGAGCATGCGGGGGATATCTATGCCCTGAACAAGGATATGGACCGCGCGCTTTCTCTCTGGCGTGATGCTCAGCAAAAGAAACCTGAGAATCAGTTGTTGTTTAGAAAAATCAAACTAAAAAAATATTTGAAAGAATGAAATGGCTTAGTATTGTAAGATTTTCTGTATTGGCACTGCCGTTAGTGCTTGTCTCTTGTGGCTCCCACAAGAAAGTGGCTTCGACACCAGTGAAAATGACTTCGGAGGTAAGGAGCAAAGAGGATTTACTTTCAAGTGTAAAGAACAATGCGCAGACTGCGAAGTTTATGACCTCCAAGGTGAAGTTCTCCGTTGAGGTAGGACCGCAGAAACTGACTCTGACAGGAAACCTGAAGATGAAGCGCGATGACGTGATCCGTCTGCAACTGATGGCCTTCGGATTTGTGGAGGCTGGCCGCATCGAGATGACTCAGGATTATGTGCTCATCATGGACCTTATCAATAAGCAGTACCTGAAGGCACCGTGGATGTCTGTGGATTTCCTTCGCAACAGCGGCTTGAACTTCAATACGATTCAGGCTCTCTTCTGGAATGAACTGTTCAGGCCAAACCAGACATCTCCAGAAAAACAGACAATGACCTCATCCGCTGCCTATGGCGTTATTGAGAGCGGGGATGACATGATTCTCAGTCTGGAAGACGGAAAGATGGACTACAGTTGGCTGGTGAGCAAAGAAACAGCCCTCATACGCATGGCCAATATCCTGTACAAAGACCGTTTCAATGGCAATACACAGTTGAACTGGGACTATGACCAGTTTGAGACACTGAACAAGACCATGTTCCCCAAGAAGCATGCCATCTCCCTGACGACACCCGAGAAGGAAGTGAAGTTGGGAATGACCCTGAACTATATTGGTGCGGAGACGGAATGGGAAACCCGTACGGAAATCTCAAACAAATACCGCGAGGTGACCGTGGATGAGATTCTCCGTCGTTTCATGGCACTGTAATACATCTAAAGTTGTAGATGAAGAGACTGCTCGTCTTCTGTATCTTCACTTGTTTGGTGGCAGTTGTCCCTGCTCAGCAGACCAGAAAGGCTGCGACGCAGAAGAAGGCAACTACCACCAAATCTCGTGGTACTACCCAAACGACACAAAAGAAGACGACGACGGCTAAGAAGACGACGACGGCTAAGAAGACGACAACGACCAAGAAAACCACAACAACCAAGAAGACCACCAAGAAGCCTACCGTGACTGTCGGTAGTCTGAAGAAGGAGCAGCAGCAGGTCCGTCAACAGATCAAGGAACAGGAGCGTCGTCTGAAAGCCAATGAGGCTGACGTGAAGAAGCGTCTCCAGAACCTCATGGTGCTTAACAATGAGATTGCCGACAAGCGGAAAGTCATTGACACCATCCGTCACGACATCACCCGTCTTGATGGGGATATCCATGTGTTGCAGGATCAACTTGTGGTGCTGGAAAAGGAACTTGAAGAGCGTAAACAGCGCTTTCAGAAGTCGATGCGGTATATGCACCGTAACAGGAATATCCAGAGTAAGGTGATGTTCGTGTTCAGTGCGGATAAACTCTCCCAGATGTACCGCCGTCTGCGCTTTGTCCGTGAGTATGCCGCATATCAGCAGGCCCAGGGCGAGGCGGTGAAGTCGATGCAGGCTCAGGTAGAAGAGGCTTACAAGGAACTGAAGACCACGAAGAAACAGAAGAACGACCTGCTCGCCCGTGGCGAACAGGAGAAGAAGTCACTGGAGAGCAAGCAGACGGAGCAGCAGAATGTGGTGAGTTCCCTGAAGAAACAGCAGAAGACCATCCAGGGCATCATTGATAAGCAGAAAAAACGGGATGCTGAGTTGAATGTCCAGATCGACAAGATGGTAGCCGAGGAGATCGCCCGTGCCAAAGCCCGTGCGGAGGCAGAAGCGAAGAAGAAGGCGGCTGAGGCTGCCGCCAAGAAACGGGCAGAGGAACTGGCAAAGAAGAAGGCGGCAGCAGAGGCTGCGGCTCGCGAGAACGCCAGAAAGATTGCGGAAGCCAAGGCCAAGGAGGAGAAGGCTAAGGCTGAAGCCAAGGCAGCGGCCCGAAAGAGTGCTGCCGAGAAGGCTGCTGCGGAAAAGAAGGCTCGTGAGGCTGAGAATGCCCGTAAGGCAGCAGAACGTAAAGCCGCTACGGAGAAGAAAGCCCACGATCGCGAGGTGGCTGAGGCCAAGAAGTCGGCGGCAACGGATTATTCAGTATCCTCCGAAGACCGTCTGCTGAACGGAAACTTTGAAAGTAACAAGGGGCGTCTGCCCATGCCTGTCGTGGGAAGTTGCCAGATCGTACACCGTTTTGGTACGAATGCCGTGACAGACGTGAAGGGACATGTGACGCTCGACAAGAAAGGCATTGATATCAAAGGACAGCCTGGCGCACAGGTGCGTTCCATCTTTGACGGTGAGGTGACGGCCGTGTTCGGCTATTACGGCACGACGGTGGTCATCATCCGCCATGGCAACTATCTGTCTGTGTATTGCGACCTGGCCTCCGTGAGTGTCAGCCGCGGACAGAAAGTCATTGCCCGCCAGGCGATAGGCAAGGTGGGCTCCGACGGTATGATGCAGTTCCAGTTGCGGAAGGGCAACACCAAACTTAATCCGGAAAACTGGATCAGCAGATAAGTTAGAGGCTGAGCCCCTCTAACAGATAGACATAGGTCTCGATGGCCTGCTCAATCTCGGAAATCCTGATGTACTCATTGGCTGAATGGGAGCGGGCAGACTCGCCTGGACCCAGTTTGAAGGAGGGAAACGGCATCAGGGCCTGATCGCTCAGGGTGGGGGAGCCAAAGGGCTGCATGCCTCTCTCGATACACTTCCTGATCAGCGGGTGCTCTTGGGAAATGCTGGAAGAATGCAGACGGAACGAACGGACATGCAACTCGCACTTCGTCATCTTCTTCTGCAGGAAGTTGAACAGGTATTCATTCTGATAGAACTCGTTCGTGCGTACATCTATAATAAAGTGGAGGGTATCGGGAACGACGTTGTGCTGGGTGCCGCTCTCCACCACTGTCACCGTCATCTTCGTGGGGCCGAGCAACTCACTTTCCTTGCGGAACCTGTAGTCGCGCAGCCATACCAAATCGTCCAGAGCCTCATAGATGGCATTCACTCCCTCGTTCCTGGCGGCATGGCCTGACTTCCCATGGGCGTAGCCGTCGATTACCATCAGCCCTTTCTCCGCGATGGCGGGCTGTAGGCCGGTAGGCTCTCCTACGATGGCCACATCGACCTTCGGAAGCAGGGGCAGTACACGGCTGAAACCGTTCTGTCCTGACACCTCTTCCTCTGCCGAGGCCACCCAGAGGATGTTGTAGTTCCTTTGGCAGTGCAGCAGGATACGGTAGGCTTGTAGCGTGGCGACAAGACCGCCTCCACAGTCGTTGGAGCCGAGACCATAGATGATATCACCCTCCTGCGTGGGGACGAAGGGATCGCGTGTCCATGAGGCCACAGGTCTGACGGTATCGATATGCGCGTTGAGCATCACGGTGGGACGGTTGTTGTCCCAGTCTGGACAACCCACCCAGAGGTTGTTCCCCTCCCGCCCGTAAGGCAGTCCCCATTTCTCCAGATAACTGGCAAGTCTGTCCGCTGCCTTTGTCTCTTCCCTGCTGACGGAGGGAATCGCAATCAGTTCTTTCAGCAGTTCTACTGCATCGTTCGTGTATGCTTTTGTATCCATCTCTTAGCGGATTAGTTCGTTGCTTGTTTTGACAATACCACAGACAGTCCCATCGACAGTACCAGCACGCCGAAGATGAAGGCGAGGGAGAGTGGGGTGGAGACTTCTATGTCGATCAGTTCCAGCAGCATCTTGATGCCCACGAAACTGAGGATGATGCCCAGTCCGTATTTCAGGTAGGTGAAATATTTGGCGATGGCGGCCAGTGCAAAGTAAAGGGCGCGGAGACCGAGGATGGCGAAGATGTTCGACGTGAGTACGATGAATGGATCGCGGCTGACGGAGAAGACGGCGGGGATGCTATCCACGGCGAAGGCCACGTCAGTCGTCTCGATCACAATCAGTGCGATGAAGAGCGGCGTGGCCAGGTGCTTCCCCTGCTCCACGATGAAGAACTTGTCCTCGTGCATCTGGTCTGTTACAGGAAAGAACCTCTTGAAGATTTTCACGAAGACGTTCTTCGCGGGATCCACCTGCTCATCGCCCTGATGTCCGAACATCTTGATACCTGTGTAGATAAGGAAGAGTCCGAAGATGCCGAGGATCCACTCGAAGCGTACTATCAGTGCCGTGCCCGCGAAGATGAAGATGCTCCTCAGCACCAGGGCGCCGAGGATACCCCAGAAGAGCACCTCGTGCTGATATTTCCGCTCAACACCGAAGAACGAGAAGAGCATGAGGAACACGAAGAGGTTATCCATCGACAGCGACTTCTCGATGAGGTAGCCCGCCAGGAACTCCATCGCCTTCTCGTGAGAGTTGCCAGGGTAGAACAACTCTATACCGCCACAGAACACCAGCGACACGCCAATCCACACGGCAGTCATCTTCAGGGCCTCGGAAATGCTGACCTCGTGCTGTCCTTTCCTGCCGAACGACTTCAGGTCGATCCACAGCATCAGGAGCACCAGAACGTAAAACAGAATCCACACCCACCAGGGCAGACTGATCATTTCCATTTCTTTGCTGTTAGGGTGTTACATGTATGATGATACGCTGGTAGCGGGTAAGACGGGGTTTGCCCTTGTCAGTCAGTTGGAGGATAAAGTGGATGTCCTCAGGCTCTTTCACCTCTGGGGCACGCACACTGACGCGATGGATATTCGGTGCTCCCATCGGCTCCACCTTCCTTCCGCTGCCAGCCTCTGGATAGCAGAACCAGAGGTAGGAGAGGTTGTCGCCGTCAGGGTCAGTGGAAGGAGTCGCATCGAGCACGAACACCTCGCCCGACTTCACGTTGAGTTCGTTGGCGTGGGCCAGTTTAGGCTCTGGGGCATGGTTCGCCTCACCGTAGTTCTTGGTACACCAGGCCATACGGGCTGCGAAGTCATTCTGGAAGTGGGAGCGCCAGCGCCAGACGGTGGTGGTAAAGCCCACGTATTCCGTCGTGTCCTTCTGCACAGCGCAACCGTGACTCTTAGGTTTGAACGGTGTGTAGTGGTCGATGGCATTCGTCCATATCTCGCGCGTTTCTGCCTCGATGGGCACGCCGCCTGTAAAACCGTTTGGATCACAGTCCTCACGACGGGGTTTGTACAGTTCATAGCGTCCGCCCCAACCTCCCCAGTCAGGATGCTCTGGCGCATTCAGGCCGTTGGGTATCAGGTTCAGCCACGAGGGAGTGTCACCCTCCATGCCGTAGGCCACGTCAGGATAACAGGCTCCCAAGGGACCGTGTCCCTGCTGGATGTGCTTCGCCAGCCAACGGTTGGAGATACACTTGTTGTCAGACCCCTCCGTCGTCTGCATGATGCCCGTCCATGTGCCGTTGCCATAGCCCCCAGGACTAACGATATAGAATAAGGTGGGGAAGGTCGTGCGGATCCAAATGCCCGCATCGTCCTGATCCGAGATGGTATAAACGCGTAGCTTCGCTATCAGCTGCGCAAGTTCCTTTTCCGTCTTCGTAGCCTTCAGCTGCCAGAGCGCCTGAGCCAGCACGTTCACACCTCCCCAGGCACATATCCACAGCGGACGTATGTCCTCACGCTCCAGTTCCTGGATGATCCAACGGGAACCCTCACTGTCCTTGCCCTTGCCTACGCCTGTCATGCCGTAGGCTGTCGAGCCCCGTTTCACGATGGAGCGCAGATAGGCGGCCTCTGGATAGCCATTGGCATGCAGCAGCAGATTGGGGCGCACCTGTTCGTAGGCGTCGATCACCTTCAGAATGGTCTCTGGCGCTATCCTGTTGCGCATGTGTGTCGAGTTGGTGGCAATCAGCCCCCGCACATCGATCTCATTGGTGTAGAGCATCAGCCTCACCAGCGATTCCGTATCATCGGGCTCATTCTCCACATCCGTCAGGATGATCACCCGCTCTTGCGCCCAGATGTTCAGACTCAGCATCATCAGGGCTATCATGGCCATTACCTGTTTCATCATTTTATTCCTTTCTGCTCTGCAAAGGTACGAATAATTATCGACAATAATCAATGGAGTACATAAAAAAGTGCTTACTGGTCTTGTAATAACCATTTCCAGACGGGAATGGCCTCAATGGTGATACCGTCTTCTGTTATTTTCCGTTCAGTATCCCATGTAATGATAATACCATGATACTGCTTATATGCTTTCAGAAATTTGATGAGTCCACCCACTTCGCGTTCGTAGGTGTCCAGATCATCGATATTATATGATACTTGAATGGCTCTGTTCACCTCTGGTATGCAGAAATCTATTTCTACGCCTTTATTATAATAGAACAGGCGCAGTTCTTCTGCTGTGTTATGATAGAGTTTATTCAGATGAATGGCAACGATATTCTCCAACAATTTTGTTTCACCTCCCGTCAAGAAGAGATTCAGTATGCCATTATCAGCAAAATAACGCTTTACGATGGTCTGCTGTTCGCTCAGGGGAGATACGAGGTTTGGCAAGGAGAATATGAGATAGGCATCTTCCATATAGTCGAGGTAGTCTTTCAGCACCGTTGGACTGATACTGTCACCCGTTGACTTGATGATGTGTTCCAAGCGTTTTAGGGTGGTTGGCTGCATCACGCTATCAGCCAACTTCCTTGCTAACAGCCTGAAAATGCGCGGATTGCGGATCTTGTTGCGCTCCACGATGTCACCCATTAGGATCTTCTGATATAGCGAGGTGAGCCATTCTCGTTTGTCCGTCTTGTCAAACGACTCAGCAAACCCGCCACGGTAGAAATATTCGTTGAAATGACGCAATACCGTCAGTCGTTTGTCTGGCTGGAATTCCCAGTTTTTGTCAAGCAGGATGCCGTAATAGTTCAGATACTCTTCAAAGGAGAAGGGGTAGATGTTACGTTGGACATAACTGCCGCCAAGTGTGGAGGTAATCTCGCGGCTGAGCATCTTAGCATTGCTACCCGTAATCATCACTTGGCGTTTTTCTTCAGCCAGTCTGCGGGCAAACTTCTCCCATCCCGTAATATTCTGTATCTCGTCAAGATAAATCAGGGGATACTTTTGGTCGTACATCTCCCAATAGGCATCAAGCAACAATCCAAGATCTTCAGACTTTATCGAAGCCAGGCGCTCATCCTCAAAATTGATGTAAAGAAAGTCTTCAATTGTGGCTTTTCCAGCAGAGAGTCTGGTCTGCATGTCCTGATAAAGCGTGTACGACTTTCCTGCACGACGAATACCGATGAGCACATAGCATGAATGCTCATCGAAATGTCCATCCCTTTGCAACAATTTTGTCTTACCAATTTGCTGTTGCTTTTCGGCAATAACGGTCTTAATGATTTGCTTATCCACTGTAATATTCTCATGTTTACTTTGCAAATATAGCAAATTATTTTAAACTATACTTTATAATTATGAACAAAACCTGCTTTGTTTAGTTTTCTTTAACTATTATTCCGCCTCAATTAGCAGATCTTGCACTAATCTTCTTTCCGTCCTTGGTCCTACACAGCGGTTCCTGACCCTGATGTGCATGAAAAATGAAGGAAACAATCTGTCGAATTCCATTTTCATTTATCTTTCAGCCGACTTTTTATTGTCTGATTATCAAGCACTTCGACTGAAAGGTATTTCTACGGACATTCGTCAGGACTTCTGAAGACTGTTGCGTATCTAAAAGTTTGTGCCGTATGTTATTTTACGTTGATCCCAAGCCCTGGGATAAGAATATAGTGGCTCCGTAGGAAAAAATGGAGCCACCGTAGGAGAAAATATAGCCACCGTAGGATAATACGGAGCCACTTTAGCGAAAATAAGTACTGCTTATTTCACAAAAAGCAGTGCTTTACGGATGAATTCTCTAGAGAATTCAATCAAAAGTAACTGCTTCTTATCGCCCAGAGAACGTCCCCAATTTATCCTTCAGCCGAATAGATTGAATATCAGCACATTATGCCTCGGCTGAAAGGTAAACAGAAAAATAATTCAACATTATCATTTATCCCATACTGCCAAACTTCTGGCATCACACAGCGGTTCCTGACCCCGATGTGCACAAAAAAATGGGAGAACCATCAGATTCTCCCATTTTTTACTTTATTCTTTTGTCAGGTCTTCGATCTGGTCGATGATGTCCTGATACTGGCGCTGGGTCTTGAGGTGCATCTTGATGCCGCAGAAGGCTCCAATGATACCGCCAATACAACCGCCCCAGAAGAATCCGTTGTTAAAATCACCTCCCTGAATCTGATAGATCTCGTAGAAGAACCAGGCCAACCATAAGATGACGGCAGGTATGCCAAACAACAGCCAGTTGGATTCAAACTTCTTGGCGCTGGCCACTTTCTTGCGTGCCTCTACCAAGTTGTGGCTCATCAGATTTGGGTCGCTGATCTTTCGACTATTGTAAAAGGTGGCGGCTCCACAAACCAGCATGAAGATGCTTGTGCCAATCCAGAAGGCTATTGAAAGGTGGCATAGTTTAACAAAGCACCAGTAGCCGTAGGGTACCATCAGCACGCTAAGGACCATAATGATGTTGTAATAAAGGTTGATATTGTTCACCTCTTTCTTCATTGAACGGCGCATGATATGGTCATTCAGAATCTCTTGCTGGTTGAGTTTATTCTTGAGCGTGGTCATCTGCTGACGCATGTTCTCTAAATCGAAATCGTTGTTCATAATGGGTGGTAGTTTTAATCGTTTGACATGTTCTTTAATTGCTCCCTGATCCTGAACAGGCGGACGCTGACGTTCTTGGTGCTGATACCGACGATCTGTCCGATCTCCTCGTAGGGGAGGTTCTCGAGCCAGAGCAGGACGATGGCGCGGTCGAAGGGCTGCAACTTGGAGATGCGCTTGTGGAGCATATCCACCTGTTTCGTATCCTCGTCGCGGTCTTCGAAGAGGTTGATGTCCATCGTCAGGCGGACTTCGGATGAGTGCCGCTTCTTTTTTCTGTCGATAGAGATACAGGTGTTGAGGGCCACGCGGTAGATCCACGTCTTGATGTCACTGCGATGCTCGAAACTCTCGAAACCTTTCCAAAGATTGACTAGTACCTCTTGGAACAGGTCGTTCACCTCGTCGGCATCCTGCGAGAACATGTAGCACACGGTGTAGATGGTGCTCTTGTGTTCAGCAACGGTTTGCGCAAACTGTCTTTCTAATCCGTTCATTGTCGTTCTGTTTTTGGATCTTACGCCCATTAGACGCGACAAAGTTACGAAAAACTACACGAAATTTGAAAAAATTATCTGGAAAGCGGCGGAAATCTGCGGAAAATGTGTATCTTTGCTGCGTTAAATCGAATGGTATGGAAAACGAACTGGCTGAAAAAGTACCTTTGCTGAGGCTTGTCACCTTTCTGATGGCGGGTATTGTGGTGGGTGAGTATGTGTCTGTACAGGTGCCGATGCTGGCGGTGTTCATGGGCATGGTGGTGGTGACTTTGTTGCTGTGGCAGTTCAGGCTCTGGCAGTCGCTGGCCCTCTGTGTGTGCTTCCTGGTGCTGGGAGCCCTGTTGATTCAGAGGCAGAGGGTGTCTCAGAGCGTGACGTGGCCTGAGGGCGAGGTCTGTTACGAGGCGGTGGTGCTGAGTGAGCCTGTGGAAAAGCCCAAGACGATGGCCGTGGATATCCTGCTGACAGGTAATCACAGGAAGTTGAAGTGCTACCTCTATAAGGATGAGCGGAGCAGGGCCTTGCGCATCGGCGACGGACTGAAGATCCAGTCGCGGATCAGGGAGAACAGTGACTGGCGACACGGGTCGTTCGACTATCGCCGCTATCTGGAGATCCACGGGTTTACGGGTACGACTTTCGTATCTTCTTGGAAATGGCGGAAGGCTCAGGTGTCGCTGTCGAACCTCTCGTATCTGGAACGGACGAGGCTTTTCTTTCTTCATCAGCGCAGTCGGCTGCTCCAGCGGTTCTCCGAGCAGGGATTGGAGGGTGGGCAGTATGCCGTAGTGGCGGCCATGGCCTTGGGTGACAAGACGGCCTTGACGAAGGATCTGAAGGAGGTCTATAGCGTGACGGGCGCCTCGCATGTGCTGGCACTGAGCGGCTTGCATCTGGGCATCATCTATATGTTGCTGTCATGGTTGATCGTCAGCAGACGATGGCGGACGGTCTCGCAGGTCGTCCAGATCCTCGCCATTTGGACGTTTGTCTTTCTCGTGGGCTTGTCTGTCAGTGTGGTGCGCTCTGCCGTCATGCTGACGACCTACGCCCTGCTCTCGCTGGGGCATCGTGAGAAGATGTCTATGAACACGCTGGCCTTTGCGGCCATGATCCTTCTGTTGGTGAATCCATTGTCGCTGTTCGATGTGGGCTTTCAGATGTCGTTCATGGCGGTGGCTTCCATCCTGCTGTTCGTGCCGCCGTCTGACATGCTGTTCCCTCAGGGCTACCTGCTGGAGCATCCACTGGTGAGGTGGCTGTGGTCGTTGGTGGTCGTCTCCTGCGCGGCTCAGATAGGTGTGGCGCCACTGATCGCCTATTATTTTGGACGTTTTTCTGTATATTTCCTGCTGACGAATCTGATCGTCGTACCTGCTGCCACCGTCATCCTCTGGCTCGCACTGGTGGCTCTCCTTTTCCCTTCCCTCGCGTACCTATTATTATTTGTGGTGGGGCTGCTGAATACGATTCTCGCCATGATCGCCGCCCTCCCGGGTGCCAGCATCAGCCTGCACCCAACGCTTCTTCAGACGGTGATGACCTATGTCGTGATCCTCGCCTGTTATCTGCTGATTAGAAAAGTAGCACGAGCAGGGGGATGGTCACCATCGAGAAGAGGGTGGTGATGAAGGTGACCTCCGTCATCAGCGTGGGGTCTTTGCCATGACGCAGACAGAGGATGGTGCCGTAGGTGGCGACGGGCATGGCGATGACGACGGTGTTGATATGGTTCACCATCTCGGAGAAGCCGACGGCCTGGAACAGGAAATACAAGGCCAAGGGTACGACCACTAGACGCATGACGGTGGCGATATAGACGGTGCGGTTGCCAAGCAATGCGCGTGGGGAGAGTTGCGACATCGACGAGCCGATGATGAGCAGGGCGGCAGGGACGGTGATATCACCCAGCATCGTCAGTGGCTGACTGATCACCTCAGGGATATTGTCAATACGGAGCGCCACGATCGCCATCGTCAGGTAGGCCGCCAGCATCGGGGTGGAGTAGAGCACCTTCTTCTGGAAGTGCGCACCCTCCACCTCACTCTTTCCCGTGATGAGGATCGAGCCGACGGTGAATACGGCGAAGGTGTTGATGACGTTCAGCACGGCAGCGTAGAACACGGCCTGATGGCCGAAGAGCGAAGCCACGACGGGATAGCCCATGAAACCCACGTTGCCGAACATGATGGCGAAACCCACGGTGCCCTCTTCCTCTTGCCTCCGTGTCAGGTAGCGGGGCAGCCAGAGAGCCACGCCCGTCAGCAGGACGTAGGTGACGACGCTGATACCCAGCAACGGCAGGATATATTGACGGTCAGGCAGTTCGCCGTTCATCGCCGAGGAGAGGATCAGCGCAGGACAGGTGATGTTGATGACCAACTTCGACAACTGTCTGTCGAAGTCGCCACCCAAATAACCATATTTGCCCGCCACGTAGCCTACTACGAGGAGGGCAAACAGTGTCATCATCACTACAAACATAACTTACATGTAGCCCAGCCAGCGCAGGATATCGTTGAGGTTTGCCACGACCATCAGCAGGATCAGGATGCCGAAGCCGACATACTCGGCGCGGATCATGAAGGTCTCTGAGGGCTTGCGGCGCGTGATCATCTCGTAGATCAGGAACAGCACATGGCCGCCGTCGAGGGCAGGGATGGGCAGGATGTTCATGAAGGCGAGGATGATTGACAGGAAGGCCGTCATCTTCCAGAAGAGATACCAGTCCCACATCGGGGGGAACAGGCTGCCGATGGCTCCGAAACCGCCTAACGACTTCGCACCATCGGCGGTGAACACGTATTTCATGTCGCCCACATAGCCAGCCAGCACGTTCCAGCCGTACTTGATGCCAGCGGGGATGCTCTCGAAGAAGCCGTACTCACGGGTGTAGGGCTCATATATACCTGCCACGGTCTTCACGAAGAAGCCGAGTTTGAGTTCTGGCGTGAGCGTGACACTGGCAGTGTCGTTGGCCTCGCCACGCTGATAGACGATGGTGGCCGTGCGGATCTTCAGACTGTCGGAAGGTGTCTTGGCGGCTGTCATCATGTCCTCGAGGATGCCGAGTTGGTCAACGAACTCGTTGTAACTATCAACGGGCTTGTCGTTGATGGCAACAATCTTGTCGCCTTTCTGAAGGCCGATGGCAGCGGCTGGGGAGTCGGCCATCACGCTATCTACCTCTGCTGGGATCAGCGGACGGACAAACGAGGGCTCGGCCTTCAGCATGCCTAAGAGATTCAGGTCGCCAGGCAGCGTCAGACTCATCTGCTTGCCGTCGCGGATCAGATCGACGCGCGTGGCCTCGGAGAGGTCACGGTAGAGGTCGGCAGAGAACTCCTTGAACTCGCCCTTGTCAGTGCCGATGAGGATATCTCCGTCCTGGAAGCCTAACGCCTTGGCCTCGCTATTGAACTTCATGCCGTAGGTCATGTCCTTCACAGGGATATAGGTGTCGCCCCAGTAGAACAGGATCATCGAGTAGATAAACAGGGCCAGCAGGAAGTTGACGAGCACGCCGCCGATCATGATCAACAGACGCTGCCAGGCGGGCTTCGCACGGAACTCCCAAGGCTGTTCAGGCTGTTTCATCTGCTCTACGTCGAGACTCTCGTCGATCATACCGGCAATCTTACAATAGCCGCCCAGAGGGAGCCAGCCCACACCATACTGCGTGTCGCTGTTTTTCGGCTTCCACTTGAAGATACTGCCGTCCCATTTCCAGATGCTGGGGTCGAAGAAGAGATAGAACTTATCGACACGTACGCCAAAGAGTTTGGCGAAGAAGAAGTGACCGCCCTCGTGGAGCAGCACCAGCAGGCCGATGGCCAGCATGAATTGTAACAGTCTTATCAGAAATATATCCATTATACTATATTTTTCTTTCTACTACGAATTTCACTAATTATACTAATTTTGCTGTGCATGATAATTCGTGTAATTCGTAGTTTTTGTTTATTTCTTGTTCATCAGTTCCGTGGCGATGCGACGGGCCTCGGCATCGGTGGCGATATAGGTCTTGTAACTGGGATTCTTGTCGAAGGTGGCACGCTGCATGGTCTCAGCGATGATGTCGCCCATCTGCAGGAAACCACACTTGTCCTCGAGGAAACCGCGGTTCACAATCTCATTGGCGGCATTGACGATACAAGGCATGTTGCCGCCCTTGTCGATGGCCTCGAAGGCGAGCGCCAGACAACGGAACTTCTTCAGGTCGGGCTCGAAGAACTCCAGATGCTGGGCCTTGAAGAGATCCAGACGTTCACCGCTCAGGTGCAGACGCTGGGGAAACGAGAACGCATACTGGATGGGCAGACGCATATCGGGCACGCCGAGTTGGGCCTTCACCGAGCCGTCCTGGAACTGTACGGCACTGTGAACGATCGACTGCGGGTGGACGAGCACCTGTATCTGTTTGGCATCGACACCGAAGAGCCACTTCGCCTCAATCACCTCGAAGCCCTTGTTCATCATCGAGGCAGAGTCGATGGTGATCTTCGCACCCATGTCCCAGGTGGGATGGCGCAGGGCATCGGCCTTGGTGACATGGGCGATCTCTTCCATCGTCTTCAGACGGAAGGGGCCGCCAGAGGCTGTCAGTAGTATCTTTTCTATCGGGTTCTGGTCTTCGCCCACCAGACTCTGGAAGATGGCGGAATGCTCGCTATCCACGGGCAGGATCGGCGTGTGGTACTGCTGGGCCAGTTGGAGGATCAGTTCTCCGGCTACTACGAGTGTCTCCTTATTCGCCAGACAGATGGCCTTGCCAGCCTTGATGGCGTGGATGGTGGGGTTCAGACCAGCGAAGCCTACCATCGCCGTAAGCACCATGTTGATAGGACCAGCCTCCACGATCTCATCGAGGGCCTGGGCACCAGCATAGACCTTCACGTCGGGCATGTCGCTCATCAGCGACTTCAACTCGTCATAACGGGCCTCGTTGGCTATCACGATGGCGGCGGGCTTGAACTTATGGGCCTGCTCTGCCAGCAGTTCCACCTTGTTATTGGCTGTCAGGCAATAGACCTCATACATGTCGGAATGCTCCTCGATCACTTCGAGAGCCTGTGTTCCTATCGACCCCGTAGAACCGAGGATGGCTATTTGTTTCTTCATAACTCTAAGATGCCCTCAGGCAATTTGGTTCTTATTTGATGTTTCTTCGTGTCTATATTCTGTATCAGTTCTTCCGAGGCTGGGATCAGACGGCCGTCCTCCAGTTCGAAGAGGGTGTTGATGGTCGTATCATCCACCGAGGCAATGGTGCCTATCGTGGTGCCCGTTTCCGCATCAACCAGTTCATAACCGATAATCTCTGCCCAGGAGACGTGCTCGCTGTCCTCGTCAGAGAGTTCACGGGGGAAATAGACATCGCAGCCCGTCAGTTCTCTCGCACGTTCCATCGTGTCAATACCGTCAAACTTCACCAGGGCGTTGGCATCGCTCTTGAAACGGTATTCCTCGATGAAGAACGGCACGAGGATGCCGTCGATGTCAAGGACGAGATAGTCGGCATCCACACGATCGAACACATCATCGTCGAAGAGAAAGGATACTTCCCCCTTGATACCGTGTGCCTTGCCCAGACGGCCGATCCTATATACCTCTTCTTTCCTGATCATCTTCTGGTAATCTTCGCACCTAAGGCGTTCAGACGTGCCTCGATACGCTCGTAGCCGCGGTCTATCTGTTCGATGTTCTCTATGCGGCTCGTACCGTTGGCACTCATGGCTGCTATCAGCAGGGCGATACCTGCACGGATATCCGGACTCGACATGCGGCCACCACGGAGCGTGATCTTACGGTCGTGTCCTACCACGACGGCACGGTGCGGATCGCAGAGGATGATCTGGGCACCCATGTCGATAAGTTTATCGACGAAGAACAGACGGCTTTCGAACATCTTCTGATGGAAGAGCACACTGCCTCGCGCCTGAGTGGCTACGACGATCAGCACCGACAGGAGGTCGGGTGTCAGTCCAGGCCAGGGGGCATCGGACAGTGTCATGATCGTGCCGTCGATAAATGACTGTATCTCGTAGTGTTTCTGCCGGGGGATAAACAGGTCATCGCCCTCAGTCTTGATTTTCACACCGAGTCTGCGGAAAGCATCTGGGATAATGCCAAGGTGCTCCAGGGCCACGTTCTTGATACGGACACCGTCACCGCACATCGCTGCCATACCGATAAAGGAACCTACCTCGATCATGTCTGGCAGGATCTGATGCTCCGTGCCATGCAGTTGTTTCACCCCTTCGATGGTCAGCAGGTTGGAACCGAGACCGCTGATGAGGGCTCCCATCTGGTTCAGCATCCGGCAGAGTTGCTGGATATAGGGCTCACAGGCGGCGTTGTAGATGGTTGTCGTGCCCTTGGCGATGACGGCTGCCATGATGATATTGGCCGTTCCCGTCACAGAGGCTTCGTCGAGCAGCATATAGGTGCCCTTCAATTGTTTGGCAGTGATCTCATATACGTCACGCCCTTCAATGCGGTTGAACCTCGCTCCTAATTTCTCGAAGCCGAGAAAATGGGTGTCGAGTCTGCGACGGCCGATCTTGTCGCCGCCAGGCTTGGTGATCACGGCCTTGCCCATACGGGCCAACAACGGACCGATCATCAGTACACTCCCGCGGAGTTCGGCACAACTTTGGACAAACTCGTCACTCTGCAGGTAGTTAAGGTTCAGTTCATCAGCCTGAAAGACATAATCATTGGCTGACAGCCTCCTGACCTTCACACCGATATCCTGCAACAGTTGAATCAGGTTGTTGACGTCGCGGATGTCTGGGATATTGCGGATAGTTACTTCATCCTCTGTCAGCAGAGTCGCACAGATGATCTCCAGGGCTTCGTTCTTCGCGCCCTGTGGCGTAATCGTTCCCTGTAACAAATGACCGCCTTCGATGATGAATGATGCCATCGCTCCTTATTTCTTTTTCTTGGATTTCTTGCTCTCCTCGGTTGCCGTGAATTTCTCGAACTTGAAAGTGTTCAGGTCCAGTTGTATCACACCGTCAGTGTAGTAGGCCAGATCATTGGCCACTTTCTCGTCATCCATCGAACCATGTCCCCAGGTTGTCAGGTCACGCTTCATCTGATTGGCCGTATAGTAGGTCAGCATGTCGCGCTCCTCACCGGCTGGCATGGTCTTGAGTTTCTCAAACAATTCTTCTATCAGTTTCCCGTAGTGGCGGAGCCTGATATGATCCTTGGGCAGTGGGATAGGCTGCGGCTTGTCGTGGAGATTTTCGGCTGCCGTCACGTCGAAGGGCCAGTCGATGTCCAACTCCTTGTGACTCATCAGGTATAGATGATCCCAGAGCGTCTGACGGTAGTCGGCATTCTCCCTGAGTTGGGGTACTTTGGTCTCCATCATCCTGACGATGGCTTGTGCACACTTCTGGCGTTCAGCCTTACTGGTGAGACTGACGGCGTGATCTACCATCTTCTGAATCTCGCGACCGTATTCTGGCATCACAAGTTTCTCGCGCTGTGTGTTGTAGTCTAATCCTTTGATATCCATATATTCAATTTACTTTTCATTTCTATAGTAGTTTCTTGGGCATTTTGGCCACGAAGTCCTTCAGGTAATAGGGCACAAAATAGGCCACATCTTCGAACTGTTCGTTGAGGAACCGCCTCTCAGCCAGCGGCTGCATCCATTTGGCCAATGGTTCGATGCCTTCTAACAGATGGGCGTTCGGGTGGCTGATGGCCTCCATGCACTTCTTCGCGCCGTTACCGAAGAAATAGACGGGGTGTCTGTCGAGATATTCTTTGTAGGTGTTGGTATCCACGATGTCGGCCCTAATCTCCCTCACAGGTTTCAGCGCACGGGTATAGATACCGGCATAAACCTCCATCCGTCGGGCGTCAAGCATCGGACAGAGCAGCGCGTCATCCTCGGGAATCTCCCGAAGGAGCACAGGCACGCAGAGCAGTTCCAGTGTCGGTACGGCAATCAGTCTCAGGTTCTGGCCGTAACAGACTCCCTTTGCCATTGATACGCCGATGCGCAGTCCCGTGTAGGAACCTGGACCGCAACTCACTGCCACTGCATCAAAGGGAATAGCGTGGCTGTCGGTGAACGAGAGGGCTTCGTCAACCATCGACCCCAGTTGCTCCGCATGATTCCTGCCGCTGTGGTCTTCCTGATGGAAAATCACGTGCGAGTCTTCCGAGACGGCCACCGAGCACACTTCGGTACTGGTTTCTATGTGTAATATCGTCGGCATGGAATACTTTTACTTTCTAATGGTGTGCAAAGTTACGGCAATTTGTCCGAAATACAAAGTATTTATGAGAAATTAACGGAAAACCCAGTACTTGTGCCTTATCTCGCGTAATATATAATAAGGTGTATGGGTGTATTTCCCTTGACATTGGTCAAGACAGTTCTTAAAAAAGGTTTTTTATTGAAATTTTCCGTCCAAAAGTTTTGCTGGTTCGGAAAAAGTGTGTACC